>CAJWCA010000197.1 GCA_913020395.1 uncultured Cellvibrionales bacterium
ATAACCGCTGAAAGCATCTAAGCGGGAAGCCTCCTTCAAGATGAGATCTCCCTGGGACTTTAAGTCCCCTAAAGGGTCGTTGAAGACTACGACGTTGATAGGCGGGGTGTGGAAGCGTTGTGAGGCGTTGAGCTAACCCGTACTAATTGCCCGTGAGGCTTGACCATATAACAGAGACGACTGTGTAACGACGCAGGCTACTGTACACTGAGATTGAAAGACGATAAGACACGGACACGTGTGGAAGAGAGACGAGACGTCTTGTGTTACTGATTGAACGAACAACATTACAAACTACCGCCCTATTTGGAGAGGTGAGGCCTGCGCAAGCGCAGTAAGACCGATCACTGATCCATACCAGTTTGCTTGACGACCATAGCGAGTTTGAACCACCTGACCCCATTCCGAACTCAGAAGTGAAAAGACTCAGCGCCGATGGTAGTGTGGGGTGTCCCCATGTGAGAGTAGGTCATCGTCAAGCTTTAATCCTAAAACCCCTGCAGAGTAATCTGCGGGGGTTTTTTCTTTGTAGCAAGACCGAAAGCATGCCTTACTCTGGGAATCTCCTTCGCGATCACCTGCCGCAGTAAAAAACAGAAATCCTTTTTACTCTCAAAGGGTGATGCCTATCCTTTCCAGGGGAATTGAAGGGGATGTGTGTTTCATGAGGTTGGCATATTTTCCAATAAATGAATTATTAGCCCAATAAATCAGATTATTCGAGAGAATCATCCGTTGACTTGTCGCGGCTTATTGCCTATATTACTTACCATCACTTATATCTAGGTTAGAGTTTCATGTCTGCGCCAGTTGCCAGTTATTATTACTGTTTATCCGTTCAAGTCGCTAGCATACGACTGTAAAGCCCCACTGCGTTTTTCAATTCCTTTGTGGAATTCTGTAATACCCCCTAATTAAACTATTTTTAGTAGCACTCAGTTCGTGCGATGACAGGACATTTTTGACAATGAAAAAAGATCAGTTGGTCATTTTCGATACCACCCTTCGTGACGGCGAACAAAGTCCCGGTGCGTCGATGACAAAAGACGAAAAGATACGCATTGCCAAGATGCTAGAAAAAATGAAAGTCGACGTCATTGAGGCAGGTTTTGCGATTGCCAGCCCAGGTGATTTTGAGGCTGTGCGGGCCATCGCAGAGGTAGTAAAAGATTCAACCGTCTGTAGTTTGGCACGCGCTGTTCAACCCGATATTTTACGCGCTGGCGAGGCGCTTAAAAATGCCAATTCGGGCCGAATTCACACCTTTATAGCCACCTCACCTATCCACATGAAATATAAGCTCCAGATGGAACCCGATCAGGTGCTCGAGCAAGCCGTTAACGCGGTAAAAATGGCAAGAGATTTTACCGACAATATTGAGTTCTCCTGTGAGGATGCCAGTCGTTCAGAGTTTGATTTCATGTGTCGTATTATCGAGGCAACAATTAATGCTGGTGCCACGACAATTAACCTTCCCGATACCGTAGGCTATGGTGAGCCTGGGGAATATGGCGAGATGTTTAGTCGTTTGATTAACGCCATTCCTAACTCAGATAAGGCCATATTCTCTACCCATTGCCACAATGATCTGGGCTTGGCCGTCTCCAATAGCCTGTCTGCGGTAATGAATGGGGCAAGACAAGTAGAATGTACCATTAATGGCTTAGGAGAAAGGGCGGGTAACGCTTCACTTGAAGAGATTGCCATGGCGGTTCGTACACGGCACGACTTATTCCCAGTGGAAACACGGATAGATACAAGTCACATCGTGCCAACGTCACGCTTAGTCGCCAGCGTCACCGGGTTTCCGGTGCAGCCGAATAAGGCAATTGTTGGTGCCAATGCATTTGCTCATGAGTCTGGGATACATCAAGACGGGATTTTAAAGCACCGCGAAACCTATGAGATCATGCGTGCCGAAGATGTGGGTTGGAAAACTAACAAGCTGGTTTTAGGTAAACATTCAGGTAGGGCTGCGGTAAAAGCGCGGTTTATGGAGCTTGGAATAGAGCTTGAAAGCGATGACGCATTTAATACAGCGTTCGCACAGTTCAAGGTTTTAGCCGATAAGAAACATGAGATTTTCGATGAAGATTTACAGGCGCTGGTCAGTGATAGTCAGCTTGCAGAAATGGGTGAGCATTTTGAATTCTTAAACCTTGAGGCGGTGTCAAAAACCGGTGCGGCACCCAAAGCAGACATCAATATTAATATCGGCGGCCAAGAAAACCATGCGCAAGCTGAGGGTGACGGTCCGGTAGACGCCATCTTCAAGGCTATTGAGGTGCTGGCCGAGAGCGGTGCAGATTTGCAACTCTATTCAGTCAACGCCATCACTCAAGGCACAGACTCTCAAGGAGATGTAACCGTGAGGTTGGAGAGAAACGGCAAGATAGTAAATGGCGTAGGAGCTGACACCGATATTCTGGCTGCATCGGCTAAGGCCTATCTACACGCTTTAAATCTGTTAGAATCTGACGCCAGTAGAGCGCACCCTCAACGGGATGGCGTTTAAACTCCAAATACTGTATTTGAGTGCGGCGATTGAACGAAATTCAGAGACAATCTTATCTGTCGGCCCTGGGCATAGAGAGTTATATGCCCAGGTACCTTTTACCTAACGCACCATATCCTAAGCAGTGCGTCCGACCTGCTGTGTCTGCACCTCAAATGCAATCACAAGCGCTTCAGGCGCCAGGAGAAGCTGTTGAGCAAGCTGCAGCCGGACCGGCATCTATTCAAGAACAAAGTGTAGCAAGCGAAAATACAACGAAGGCCTCAATGGTCGGCGATGTGTTGCAATCTTTTGGTCAAAAGCCGGCCTCTGCCAAACCGCCGGAGATTGAAGAGCAGGCAGTAGTTGATTCCAATCCAGTAAGTAAGAGCCGAGAAATCAGGAAACCTGTTGAGACGGGAGGTGGTGTCGCACCTAACTTCTCTCTCAGTATCTGGAGAATAGAATCAGACTTAATGATCATTGATACTCGGGATGTTAAGCAGGCACTACCCACAGATCGTCTGCTGAGTAACATTTTGTTGGCTCTGGGGTATAGGCTACCTGCCTTACCGGCGGCCAAGGTATTAAAGTGGCCAATGATCGAAAACGATATGTCTGAGCAGAGTGCGGAAAACGCTAGAGATATGTTGCACGCCTTTCTCGATGCGCAACTGCTACTTGATCCGGTAAAACATATTTGGTTGTTGGGTTCAGCCGCCGCTAGTTATATTTTACCGGAGGAGTATAACTATCCTCAGGTCATTGAGGACCAGCTACACTCGGAAGAGCTCCTTCAACTCGAAGCCTTGGCAACCCCAGTCAGGGTGACGGTGAGTTTAGTTGATATGCTTTTGGATCCTTTGTTAAAGGCAGAGACATGGCGTTTATTGCAAGCGCTAATCGTGCAACGTTAGCTAGGGTGTAATCATGTCGACGACTGTTGAAGAGTGCATACTAGAGGATGCCTCGGGTTTATGTCTTTTGTCTCGAGCGATGACAGAGGCAGATATCGATGAGGTTTACGCCATTGAACATCGAGCCCACACACACCCTTGGAAGCGAAGTATTTTTGAAACCCGAGTCAGGGGTAAAGACTTCTGCCGGGTCATTGTTCAGAAAAATCAGGTCGTGGCCTATGCCATAGCCAGTTATGGCGGCGGGGATGCGGAGCTGTTAAATATCGTTGTAGATCCCCAGCATCAGAGGCGGGGAATCGCTGGATTATTACTAAAACATATTATCTCGTTAGTTGCCGGTCACGCGGATATGATGTTTCTTGAGGTGCGAGTGTCCAATCAAAAAGCGATTGATTTGTACTCCTGTGAAGGTTTCTTTGAAACGGGCCACCGGAAATCTTATTATCCCACTAACAATGGCCGGGAAGACGCTTTGTTGATGGCCTGCCAATTGCAGGCTTAGTGTTTAACCGGGCGCTTTTGTAGCTTTCTTTGTAGTGTTCTCCTGTGCATGCCTAGATCCCTGGCAGTTGCGGAAATATTTCCATCATTGTCTTGCAGTACTTTCTGAATGTGCTCCCACTCCAGTCGGTCAACCGAGGGAGGGGTGTCGGCCACACTTGCAGATGAGTCCCCCTTGGTTTTATCGAAGGCCGCGAGAATCTCGTTAACAGAAGCAGGTTTGCAGAGGTAGTTTACGGCGCCTAATTTAATGGCTTCGACCGCTGTGTTAACGCTGGAGTATCCCGTCAGAATAACAATACGCAATGTGGCTTGTTGATCCTTCAGTGCCTCAATCAAATGTAATCCCGAGGTTTTTTCCAGTTTTAAATCTACAATGGCGCGGTGAAAACGAATGTCGGCCGCGAGCGCCAAAGCCTCTTTCTCTGTGGAGGCGACGTGAACATCAAACCCGATGCGAGAGAACGCTCTTTTCATGACCTGTGTAAAAACCTCATCGTCGTCAACTAATAGAAGGGCTTCTGAGGCGAGGCCGGTATCAACTGTCATGAGAGCGCTCCGGGCCTAGTGGAAGTTTTAAGAACGTGAGTGTGCCGCCTTCTTTTCGAGAGCTCAATTCGATGGAGCCACCCAGGCGAGACAGTGTGGCATGGCTGAGAAACAGACCTAGGCCAAGACCTTTGCCTTTTGTAGTTATGAAAGAACTGCCTATTTTCTTTGCAATCTCGGGAGAGATGCCGGGGCCATTGTCCCGAATAGAAAGATGTAGCGTTAGTCCGAGCATCGTAATATCAATCTCTATATTCTTCGGATTTGCATCTGCCGCATTGTTTAACAGGTTTATGATCGATTGTTCAACGGCAGGATCGAGTTGGGTTTGCATGTTCAGTGATTTGTTCATAGACAGTTGGGCAGAGACTTCAGGTCGTATAACTAGCCAGTGTTCTACGAGTCGTGTGAAGAAGTCCGATAAATGTACCGTTTTAGGGGCGGTGACATCGGTATCCGCTGTAAAAACCAGGTGTTTTAAGGTCTGACGGCAAATCTTGGTTTGATTCTCAAGCAGATTAAGGTCTTGTTGTAGTTTCTCATTATTACCATAGTCCTGTTTTAGTTCTTCTAATAAAACCATGATCGTGGAGAGCGGCGTGCCCAATTCGTGTGCGGTCCCTGCGGCTAGTGTTGCCACCGCAGTGAGCTGTTCGTTACGCAAGGCTTCTTCTTTGGCTGTGTTCAGTAGCGACTCCTGACGTCTTAAATCTTGTGCCATTTTGGACACAAAATAGGTAATCAGAACCGCACTGATGGCAAAGTTACACCACATACCTATGACATGCAGACTAAGACCCGATTGAACGTGGTGGGTGGCGGGTGCAATCAGGGGCAGGGGAATGAAAAAGCTGAGCTGTAAGGTGTAGAGAGCAAGTGATAGCCCTGCGATTGCCCAGCTGAATGTCCAGGGTAAGGTTGCCGCGGAGATACAGACTGGAACTAGGTAGTAGAATATGAATGGGTTACCTGCACCACCAGTGAAATACATCAAGAGACTTAATGCTGTCACGTCGAGTAATAATTGGGCAAATATTTCCAGCTCAGTGACGGGCCATCTCTGTTGGAGTCTGAGCCAGGTCAATACATTCGCCAGGGTGAGCAGGCTAACAACACTGGTGAGTAAAAAGTAATTTAGCTGTAAGTCCAGCGACCAGCGGCTAATCGCAAGGGTAGACCCTACCGTCAGCAGCATTAAGCAGCGGATAATGAACAATCTGAAGAGGTTGCGAGGTAGTGCGAGAAGCGAGTGATTCATAGGGCGAGTTTATCACTCTATCTTCAGCGAAAGAAATTATTGGCAGCGTGCGCTGCGCGCACTCAAGCTAAACGCTTGTTATACTCCCGGATTACCAAAATCTCCCCGTTCACCCCAGAGCCTGTTATATGTCCCAATTGTTACAAGCTACGTTAACAGAAGGCTCTGTCTCAAAGCACCTTCAATCCATGGCAATGCCGATGGTTTGGGGTTTGTTGGCGACCATGTCTTTTAATGCCATCGATACATTTTTTGTCGCACAGCTGGGCGATTTGGAATTGGCGGCAATGAGTTTCACCTTTCCCGTAGTGATGTTGCTGACCAGTGTGGCAATCGGCTTGGGCGCCGGTACGTCTTCAGCGGTTGCTCGCGCTGTGGGGGCAGGAGATCACGGGTTGGCCCGCCGACTGGCAACCGATTCAATCACCTTGACGGCTCTGATTTCTGTATGGGTGAGTTTGCTGGGTTGGTTGACGATTGATCCCGTTTTTACCTTGTTGGGGGCCGAACCGGCACTTTTAATCTATATCAGAGAATATATGGAGGTGTGGTATTTGAGTGCCCCTTTTCTGATGGTGCCAATGGTTACGCTGGCCTCTTTGAGAGCGATGGGCCTTAGCAGTGTTCAGGGTTATTTGATGGGTATTGCCGCGGTAGTAAACGGGGTTCTGGATCCTCTGCTGATTTTTGGTTTGTATGGCTTCCCACGGTTAGAATTGCAGGGCGCAGCCCTTGCGACCTTGCTGACCAGGGCGATGACCTTGGTGGTTGCCTTTTATATCCTTAATAACAAGCTGCACATGTTGATCAATCCTCTAGTCGAATGGAAAACATTGAGACGCTCATGGGCAATGATCTTTTCTGTTGGCATTCCCGCTATATTCACTAACATCGTTATCCCTCTATCCAGCGCGGTCGTTGTCATACTCGTCGCACAGCACGGCACATCGGCTGTTGCAGGGCTGGGTGTTGCCTTGCGTATAGAGCCTTTGGCGCTTATCGTTTTTTATGCGCTTTCAGGGGTGGTGGGGCCCTTTTTTGGACAAAACCTCGGCGCGGATAAATATGAACGCCTGCACGATGCATTGCGGGTGATCACGCGGTTTAATCTTCTATTTGGGCTTCTGCTGGCAGTGCTTCTGTGGCTGTTTACCCCCTTCATCGCAGGCTTGTTCAGTGATTCCTTGGAGGTGCAGGTCATTGCCACACATTACATGGCATTAGTCCCCGTCAGTTATGGCGCCTATGGCCTGGTGATGTCAGTGAATGCAGCCTTTAACGGTATGGGAAGACCTGCGCCACCCATGATGATCTCTTTCCTAAGGGTGCTGGGCCTTTATCTACCCTTGGCCTGGATTGGTCAGTCCTTCTGGGGGCTGGATGGCCTTTTTGGGGCGAGTTGCCTGGCTAATTTGGCTCTGGGTCTTTTTGCCTACCGCTGGCTGAAGTCTCACCTGGATCGATTGGAGCCTGAGGGTGAAGTAGAGATGTGATGGGTGGAGGCATGGCAGGAAATTCAGGCAATAAAAAAGGCGAGACCTTGCGGTTTCGCCTTTTTATGAAGCTCTTTAAATAGAAATTAAAGGGCTACGATGTTCTCAGCTTGAGGACCTTTCTGGCCTTGAGTTACGGTGAACTCAACTTTTTGGCCTTCAACCAAGGTTTTGAAACCTGAACCAGAGATAGCGCTGAAGTGAGCAAAAACGTCAGGACCTGATTCCTGCTCGATGAAGCCGAAGCCTTTAGATTCGTTGAACCACTTAACGGTACCAGTAGTAGTAGACATAGTCATATCCTAATTTTTTCAAGAGTAAATAAAGCCCCTTAACAGAGACGATTTGCTGGAAGTTTTGCTATTACTTATGAAGGACAGGACGAGGTACAAAAGACGAGCCATCGAAATTGTGCGCATAAATATAAGACTTACTTTCAAGCTGAATGAATTATATACAGCTTTCAGGGCTAGTCAACGGCTAATAAGCGATAATCTGAAATGCACCCCTAAAATGATCGTTAAGTACACTAATTGGGGTTTATCTATGCAGAGGTTCTTCAATCTTGGAATTATATCGCGGTTTAAGGTGAATTTAGGGCCAGTCTTACCCCCGAAGCGCAGGTTTCTGACGGGCTTTCAGGTATAATTTGCGTCTTTTGACACTGCGACTCCAAGACCATGAGCGAATTTTTAGAAAACCTTAACAAACGCCGTACTTTCGCGATTATCTCTCACCCAGATGCGGGTAAAACCACCATCACAGAAAAGCTGTTGTTGTTTGGGAATGCGCTACAGGTAGCTGGGTCGGTGAAGGGCAAGCGGGGGCCCCACGCAAAATCTGACTGGATGACAATGGAGCAGGAGAGAGGCATCTCCGTCACCTCTTCGGTGATG
This sequence comes from uncultured Cellvibrionales bacterium, assembly GCA_913020395.1. Taxonomy (GTDB): domain Bacteria; phylum Pseudomonadota; class Gammaproteobacteria; order Pseudomonadales; family Cellvibrionaceae; genus CAJWCA01. The sequence goes on from CAJWCA010000197.1 coordinate 8,112, forward strand.
CAGTTTCCCTATAAGGAACGAATGGTCAATCTGCTCGATACCCCGGGTCACGAAGATTTCTCTGAAGATACCTATCGGACACTGACGGCTGTCGATTCAGTGTTGATGGTTATCGATGGGGCCAAGGGTGTCGAGGCACGCACGATCAAACTGATGGATGTATGTCGCCTGCGGGATACACCTATTTTGTCTTTTATCAACAAGATGGATCGCGATATGCGCGACCCTATTGAAGTGCTGGACGAAATTGAAACCGTATTGAAAATTCAGGCCGCGCCGATCAATTGGCCACTCGGTATGGGTAAAGAGTTTAAGGGAGTTTACAACTTATATACCGACACCATCCATGTTTATGAACAAGGCAAAGGGCACACGATTCCTGAAGACCGACAGATCAAAGGTTTGGACAGTGACGAGGCCAGTGAGTTGCT
>CAJWCA010000198.1 GCA_913020395.1 uncultured Cellvibrionales bacterium
AAGAGGCTCTCTTCCATTGAGTCGGTTTTTTTGGCACTAAGATTTTGCACTATCAACTCCTTCTACACGCTTGGATATGATTTGGCGGCCAATTACTCAGCCACTTCCGCAAGACTATTTTGTTTCTTTCTACGGTCCATGGTTTTAGTAATTACTTGATTTTCGACTTGATGCTGGACTCCCGCAATCTTTACCATGCCTGGCGGGTCGAGAATAAGTGCCACAGTTCCATCACCCAAAATGGTCGCGCCCGAAACACCTTCAACCCGGTCGTAATTTTGTTCGAGGCTTTTAATGACAACTTGCTGTTGCGCCAGCAGTTCGTCGACCACCACGCCCACTTTGCTGCCTTCCGTCTCAACCACAACCAATAGAGAATCGTCAATTAATCGACTGTCGGGCTCAATTGAAAAGACATCATACATACGAATGATGGGGACAAATTCGTCCCTCAATTGAAAGACGTCGCAGCCGCCGGCCACTTCATTGACGTTTTCAGTTTTCACTTGCAAAGACTCAATAATTGATACAAGGGGGAAAATGTAGGTCTGTGCTCCCACACGTATCAATTGTCCATCCAGGATGGCCAGTGTTAAGGGCAGGCGAATAGTGATTGTAGAGCCCTTGCCTTCAGTCGAAGACAATTCGACCGTGCCGTTGAGATCGGCTATGTTGCGACGAACCACGTCCATGCCTACACCGCGACCAGAAACATCACTGACTTCTGCTGCGGTAGAAAACCCGGGCTGAAAAATCAGATCAAATATTTGTGTTTCGCTGAGCCGTTCACCTTCGGCCGCATCAACCAAGCCTTTTTCAATCGCTTTGTTGACAATGGTCTCGCGTGCGATGCCCTTGCCGTCATCGATAATTTCGATCACGACATTACCACCCTGATGAAACGCGTTAAGCGTCACCTTGCCCTGCTGTGGCTTACCCGCCGCGATTCGCTCTTCGATGGTTTCAATGCCGTGATCAACGGAGTTACGCACCAGGTGAACCAGGGGGTCACCAATTTTCTCCATGACCGTTTTATCCAGTTCGGTTTGTTCACCGAGCAATTCCAAGTCAATATCTTTACCCAATCGCTGGGACAAATCACGAACCATGCGAGGGAAACGACTAAAGGCAAAGCTGATGGGCAACATACGGATTCGCATCACACTTTCTTGCAGCTCACGGGTATTTTGTTCCAGCTGACTCAGACCTTCCTGCAGTTTTGGCAGGTCCTCCATTTGAAACTCACCGCCCAATTGCCCTAACATGGACTGGGTGATAACCAATTCTCCGACCATGTTGATCAAGCTGTCTATTTTATCAATGCCGACCCGTATTGAGCTTGACTCCGCTACTTTTCTTGCAGCGGGTTTTGCCGTAGCCCCATTATTTTTAGGTGCGGCTTTTACTGCAGAGTCTGTGGGGGCACTGGCTTCGGATTTTTCGGGTTCGACTACAGGAGCTTGCGACCGCTCCTTCTCAGACGATACCGGTTCACTCGGGGTAGCTTGCGATTCGGCTGCTCCGGTTTGGGTGCAGACAATTTCTGATTCATCCGACACCCATTCAAAGACCTCTTGAATCATCTCTTCAGTCACTTGGCCCTCGAGCTTGATATTCCAAGCCAAATAGCTACTTTCTGCTTCCATCAAACCGTATGCCGGGAGGTCATCGATGACAGCTTTCACTTCGCTGGCGCCCAGCTCACTGAGTTCTCTCAACATTCTTAAGGGCTCATTACCCGTCCTGAGAATGTCCTTACCCGGCTTAAAATAGATATTCCAGCTAGAAGATAGTGAGGCAGGGTTAGCGTCCTCGGGTAGTTCTTCAGACTCTGGATGAGCAGAAACGTCAAGCGCCTGAATTGTTAATATAGACTCGTCGATCACCCACTCAAAAACCTCTTCTATCGCGGCCTCTTCAACCTCTCCGGTCAAGATGATTTCCCACGCAAGATAGCTTAGATCGCATTCCATGGTGGTAAAATCTGGTAGGGACTCAACGTCGACACTGATATCCAAGGCGCCCAGTTCAGCCAACTCACGAAGCATACGCAGAGCGTCATTGCCAGTTTTCAGGGTGTCGGCGCCCGGGCGAAAGAATATTTTCCAGCGTTTAGGTCCTGCGGATTCGGGGGCTGCGCTATCACTCGCTACTGGTGATTCACTGCCAGCATCGGCTGGCGAGCCCAACAGAGCTTCAAACTTTACTTTTAATTCATTGGACATTGTCGTGTCGGGTTCTTCCCCGACCTGCAATGCATTGAGCAAATCCCGTACACAATCCACCGATTGCAGCAGCAGATTGACATCGTCACCACTCAATCCCCGCTTTCCATCCCGAACGTCATCCAGCAAGGTTTCCAATACATGGGTGAATTCAGCAACGACGGTAAAACCGAAAGTGGCACTACCTCCTTTTATGGAGTGGGCAGCCCTAAAAATCGCATTGATGGTTTCATTATCGATATCCGTAATATCAAGCTCCATCAGGGAGCTTTCCATGATATCCAAACCTTCAATACTTTCTTCAAAGAAAACCTGATGGAATTGGGAGAGATCAATACTCATTCAATAACATTCCTTGGCGTTTTATAGAACTTTCTTGATCGTGGCGAGTAGCTGATCGGGGTTAAAGGGTTTGACGATCCAACCGGTGGCACCGGCAGCCTTTCCCTCAGCCTTTTTTGAGGCTCCGGATTCCGTCGTGAGCATCAACATGGGAGTGAATTTATAATCGGGCAATTTCCGCAACTCGGCGATAAGCGAAATGCCATCCATGTTTGGCATGTTGACATCTGAAATGACCAGATCGACACTTCCGCGTTTGGCCAGCCCCAAGGCCTGAACACCATCGGATGCCTCAACCACATCGTGACCTGCACCTTTGAGTGTGAATGCCACCATCTGCCTCATCGAAGCCGAATCGTCTACGGCCAGAATTTTCGCCATGTTTCTCTCCAGGGTTTAATCAAAAAAATATCTATTCAGGTAATGCCATTAATTCAAACAATCCAAGCTGTAAGGCCCCGTCCCGCAAAACATCCGGAATTGAGGTCCAACTGAAGGATACGTGTTGTTTTTGCAGGGTCTGACAAAATGACAATAGAACCTGCAAACCCGCAGTATCGACCCGCGCGACGGATTCCGCGTTAAGCACAACATCATTATTTTCATTCAAGAGGGGTTCTAGCTGCTCGTGTAGCGCCTCGACGGTAACGATAGTCAACTTTTCAGGCAATTCCACAATGTGGGGGCTGGACACAGATCTCTCCTTGATTGCGCAAATAATTACTCTTGTTATATGCCGTATAAAAAACGTTCGTTCGTTCTTATACAAGCCCAAAACAAGTTTAGACGCTAATTTGGAATCTGCTCAAATTTATATATAAAAAGAGTATATCGAGTGCAGAAAGAACTAAGAAAATGGCACAAAAAACAACATAAGGTTGTTTGCCACACAGGTTGGTCAGTAAGCGATCAAAAACTTAGGGTTGAAAAAAGGAGTAATAAAATAAGTGGATTTTTAGCCATGCTCGCCAGCAGCGAGCCCTTTACCATTGCGAACATATAACTGTGTGGCCATCTCATCGAGTTGAGACTGAAGTTTTTTTTCCAGAGCCGCATTTTCTGCGTGTTGAATTCGTTCGATGAGGTCTTTAATGGATTGCGAATAATGATGTTTTATCTGCCATGCCTGACGCAGGTTGTTCAAGTGTTCCCGCATTTGTCTTAAACGTTCCTGTTGCTCTTTTACTGCGCTACCCAGGCGCTCTAAAAAACTGCGGTCACTCATCATGTCGCGGCCACTCAAACCCGTGGTTTTTGATTGTATTTCGAGCTTGTAAGCCTGGTTGTAATCTTCTATTTGGGTCAGTTGTTCATCGGCCTGCTGAATTTGATTTTGCATTTGCGCCAGTTTCTTGGCCGCATCGTCTTCAGAGCGCTTGGCCAGCGTTAGCAGTATTTGCATTCTCTGCGAGCGTTTAGGCGCCACTGCTATTGTCCATTGCTATTGTCCAATCCTGGCATCAGTACTTTCGCCAAGCCGGAAACGCTGTCGGACAGTGGCACGGATTCCTGCAGCCCCTGTTTGATATAATCGCGAAGGAAGGGCTGCCGTTCGATGGCACTATCGGTGTCAGGGTCAGATCCCGGGCTGTATGCCCCTATGGTTATCAGGTCTTTATTTTGCTGGTAGACCGAAAGAAGTTGCTTGAAGCGCTGCATCTGGGTCAAGTGCTGCTCATCGACAATATTAGGCATTGCACGACTAATTGAGGCTTCAACATCGACCGCGGGGTAAATGCCCTGCTCTGCCAGATTCCTGGAGAGAACAACATGGCCGTCCAGAATGGCACGCGCGGCATCGGCAATCGGATCTTGTAGATCATCACCTTCCGTCAAGACGGTATAAAAGGCGGTAATCGACCCCTCCCCCTCAGCCGCATTACCTGCCCGTTCAACCAGTTGCGGAATTTGAGCAAAGACCGAGGGCGGATATCCTTTAGTCGCGGGAGGCTCTCCAATAGCCAGGGATATTTCCCGCTGTGCCTGAGCGAAACGGGTTAGAGAATCCATTAACAGTAATACATTCTTACCTTGGTCCCGATAGTATTCGGCTATGCGGCTGGACAGCTGTGAGGCGCGCAAACGCATCAACGGTGCATCATCGGCCGGCGATGCCACCACAACGGCGCGACGCATGCCCGCTTCACCCAAGATATGATCAATAAATTCTTTAACCTCTCGCCCGCGCTCTCCAATCAAACCCACAACAACGATGTCTGCGGTGGTGAAGCGGGTCATCATGCCCATCAGAACACTCTTACCCACCCCCGAACCGGCAAACAAACCCAAACGCTGACCACGACCCACGGTGATCAAGCCGTTAATCACTCGAATGCCAACGTCTAATGGTTCGCTGATGGGGTGCCGCCCGAGAGGGTTAATGGTCGGCGGGGAATTAGATAGAAAATCTTCTCCCGAGAGCGGCCCTTTGCCGTCTAGTGGCTGGCCGAGTCCATTAAGTACTCGACCGATCAACCCTGGGCCTACACGCAAGCCTTGGTTTTCTCCAATAGGCACAACCCGGGCGCCCGGTTTTAAACCTTCTATTCGACAGATCGGCATGAGAAATACTTTGTCGTTGGCAAAACCCACCACTTCAGCTTCAACCCTTCGGCCGTCCTCCGAAAGAATTTCGCACTGGTGCCCGACGGACACATTTAGTCCGGTAGCCTCAAGTGTTAAACCGACTGAACGAATGAGCCTGCCTTCAGCGACGGGCTCTATGGCCACCGACGCCGCGGGTTGATAACCAGCAAGACGCTCGGCCAGAGTCTTGCGAGGTGTGTTCACTCTTCGGGCACTCCACTAGCGCCTTCACCGTTATTAGATAGGGTTTCGTTTCCACCTGCGGCTAGTTGTTTCTGACTGTATTCAATAAGAACCTGCTCTAATCTTTTCTCAACGGTGTAGTCCACTAAGCTGGTATCCGATTCCACCAGACAGCCGCCCGGCATCACACTGGCATTGGGAACCAGTGCCCATTTTTTAGTACTGTGGGGCTGTTCGGCAATATATTGTTCGACAATTTCCATGTCTTCGGGGTTGAGGGCAACACTGATATGCCCCTCTCCGACGGGTAAGGCCGCAATAGCTTCCTGTACCAGCGAGAGAATGTGGCTGGAATCGGCGAAAAGCTCTCGCTTAACAATACTGCCGGCAAGACTCACTACGGTAGCCAGTAGCGATTGTTCCAGTGCATCGTCCTGTGCCGCCAGAGGTTCAAATAAATTATCGGCCATCTGTTCGAAACGTTGTTGCTGCTTAGTGAGTGAGGCTTTTGTTTCTTGCAGCCCTTGCTGTTGCCCCGCGCGATAACCTTCTTCTTTGCCTGCAGCCAAGCCTTTTTTGTGGCCCTGTGCGTAACCGTCTTTTTCGGCGGCATCGGTAATAGCCTGTAATTGTTCGGCAGTCATCGGCGTCATTGCAACGTCATCGACAACGACATCCTCAATAACTTCATTGGCTCTTTCTTTTTCCAGACGCAAGCGTTCCTGCCTTTCTTTCAAGGCACTGGTCACCCGGGGCGACTTGCTTTCCATTAGAGGCAGCGTCCAGCGCTCCGCGCCGGAGACTTCTTCGGCGGGAATAAAACCTGGCTTAAGTGTGGACATTACTGACTAAACCTCTAGACCATTTGCTCGCCGCTGCCGCCCAGCATGATTTCGCCAGAGTCGGCCATTCGACGAGCAATGGTGAGAATTTCTTTTTGCGCACCTTCAACTTCTGACAATTTAACGGGGCCTTTGGCTTCGAGATCGTCACGCAAGAGTTCAGCCGCTCGCTTGGACATGTTTTTGAAGATTTTTTCCTGCAAAATATCGTCGGCACCTTTGAGGGCAATAATTAATATCTCAGAAGACACTTCGCGCAACAGCGCCTGAATACCCCGGTCATCAACTTCTTTGAGGTTGTCAAAAACAAACATCAAATCCTGAATCTGGGAACCCATGTCTTCATCCACTTCTTTAATGGCGTCCATCAAATCGGCTTCGAGAGAACTGTCAAAGTTGTTCATGATTTCGGCCGCCACTTTATAACCGCCCATATCTTTTGTCTGGGAGGTGGCGTTGCCCGAGAATTGTTTTTCAAGAATATCGTTGAGTTCCTGCAAAGCACTTGGCTGCACTGTATCCAGTGCGGCAACTCGCATCATAATGTCGAGGCGGACTTTTTCAGGGAAATAGGTCATCACTTCTGCGGACTGGTCGGAATCCAGATAAGCCATCACAATCGCCTGGATCTGAGGGTGTTCGTTGCGGATGATGTCGGCCACTGAGCGCGCCTCCATCCACTTTAAGGTATCCAGACCCGTGGTGTTGCCACCCAACAAGATTCTGTCAATCAGGCCGTTAGCTTTATCTTCACCGAGGGCGGTCACCAGCATGTTGCGAATATAACTGTCGGAGCCCATTCCCAGGCCCGTGAGTGTTCTCACTTCGTCCAGAAAGTTTCCCAGAACACCTTCCACTTCGTGCTGTTGAACGTTTGACAGGCTAGACATTGCAGCACCTATGCGCTGCACCTCTTTTGGGCCCATGTGTTTCAGAATTTCTGCAGCGTCGCCCTCACCCAGGGTCATCAACAGTATGGCTGCCTGATCGACCTTACTGAGAGACAGTTTTGCCTTGTCCGCTGATGGGGCTACTTCACTCATCATTTACCCACTGTTTGATCACTTGTGCCACACGACCCGGATCTTCCGCAATCAGGCCCTTAATGGCATTGAGTTGTTGCTCGTAACTTTCCTCCGGGCTAGGTAATGATAAGGCATCACCGCCGGTGAGGGTAACGGTTTCGTCAGACAAATTGTCGAAGGCGTTAAGGCCTGACTCTTCAAGTGCCTGCATTTCCAGGCTCTCTTCCCGCTCTTTGGCCTTTAAGCCTGAGGAAGTAAGACTTTTTAAGACTGGGCGCAAGAGCCCTACTATCAGCACAATGATGATCAGGAACCCTGCCACCTGTTTCATGATTGACAAAAACCAGGGCTGCTTCCAAATGGGAATTTCCTCTAATATGGCACTGTCTTCTTCAGTGGCCACAAAAGCAGAGTTCAAAACATTGACACTATCGCCCCGCAGGGCCGAGTAGCCAATCGCATCCCTGACCAGAATGCTCAAACGCTCCAATTCATTTTCAGTCCAGGGCACTTTGACAACGGCGCCCGACGTCGCATCTACCTGATATTTATCGTCCACCACAACCGCCACAGTCAGCCTCTGAAGCCTCCCAACCTGATGTTTGGTATAACTCAGGGTTCTGTCCAATTCAAAATTACGGGTGGCTTGCTTACGCACATTGGCACTCACGGGTGCTGCGGGGTTGGCCGCGCCGGGTTGAGCCACTTCTGGCGCTTCTCCGCCTGCGGGAGGCTGGTTGGTCAGCGCTCCTGGAATGCCCTGTGCCTGTGCGCCACCGGTTCGCTGCTCGTCTAATACCTGCTCGCTTCGCACAGCGGGTAAATCCGGATTAAAGATCTCTTCGGCCTGTTCTATTTCTGTAAAGTCGACATCGGCGCTGACTTCCGCCTTATAACGCCCCGCCCCGACAACGGGCGCTAAAATACTACCGATTCGCTGGTTGAGATCGGCTTCCATCTTGCGGGTATATTCACGCTGGCGCGACGCAACAACCATTTCCTGACTTTCTTCGCCGGTGGAAAGCTGATTGCCCTTTTGATCCACAACCGTCACATGTTCAATCGTTAGCTCGGAAATACTTGAGGCCACCAGATTCGAAATGGCCTTCACTTGAGCCGGTTTAATTCTGCGACCCGGATAGAGTTCGATGAAAACGGATGCGCTGGGGCGACGGGGGTCCCGTACAAACACCGAGCGTTTTGGAATGGCCAGGTGCACACGGGCCCCGCGCACACTGTGAATACTGGTAATGGTTCGCGCCAACTCGCCTTCAAGGCCCCGACGGTATCGTGTGGCCTCCATAAACTGACTTGTACCCA
>CAJWCA010000199.1 GCA_913020395.1 uncultured Cellvibrionales bacterium
ATTCTGAGTGCAAACATTCCGGAGCACCCATTAAACGGAGAAGGTAAGGTGCGTGTCATCTCAGGGGATGTCAGCATTAACGGACACACCATCAATGGAATCATGCCAGCACTAAGCACTGAACCTCTATTGCTTGATGTCAAACTCTCGCCGGGAGAAGAGGTAGAGTTAGATTTCAATACTGAAAATCCAGCACTGGTTTACGTATACAGCGGCGCGACGTCAGAGTTGGCGGCTGGCCAAATGGGCGTCTACTCAAAGGGAGCTCAGCTTCAATTAAACACAGACTCAGCAGAAGCCAATATGTTGATTATTAGTGGTCGTAGGCTCGATGAAAAGATTGTTCAATATGGCCCCTTTGTGATGAACACAGAAGATGAGATCAGGCAAGCATTTGAAGACTATCGAAATAACACTCTGGCGCAGTGATCATGCGGCAGAGTGTGTACAGCCTTATTTGTCGCTTTTTTCTTCAGCGACAGTTTCCGTTTGACTGTTTTCGTTAGCCTGGTATTTTTTAAGCATTCCTCTCAGGTAATGCACATTGACATCGGCATCCTGTGCTTTCCACTGAAGCTGAATATGTTCATCCAGGAGGTTGTTGTATTGCCAACGCTGATAAACAATGGCGGCAAAGGCCAGGACAAATATCAACACTAAAACGACGGCCGCATCAATATGCAGGGTAAACGACTTTTTCAAAATAACGTGCTCTCTTTGCTCAGTGTTCAATCAGCGTGCTGCTTGGGGTCAGCTCCATATTCATTGCGCCCCATATCCCCTTCCAGCGCCATTAACACCAATACAATCAGGGTGCCTATTGCGGGGATAAGCCCGATCAACAACCACCACCCCGAGCGCCCTGTATCGTGAAGCCGCCTCACACCTACAGTAATGCTCGGCACAAATACTGCCAGTGAGTACAGCATACCCAGAATACCGCTGAAAATACTTAAAACAACCGAAATGCCTATGTTAATCAACAGGAACATCCAGTATTCCTGACGCCGTGCCCGACCATCCAGCTCTGCGTATTTTAACCATACATCGATGTACCATTCCATCCCGCGCATCCTTTCCAGACTCTATTTCAACGCAGTATACCCCTTAATCAACCACAAGACTTAATTTTGGCTTAATCAATGAGGGAAAATAGTTTAAGACGGCCCCCATACCATTCAAAACTGTTCCATTGATATTTATTGCAGGCAAGGTCTGTATACCATTGCGTCGAGCCTCCTCCGTCTGCTGAACAACATGACGCCAGGCGCTTTGCCTTGAAGCCTTTTCGAGCAAATCGTAACCGTCTAGCCCTGCGGCATCCAGAGCCTGTACGATTTCGACATCCTGATCTATCTTCAGGCCCTTGCACCAACAGCACTGTAATAGGTATTCGACAACAACAAACTGTAGGGAACCACTAATTTCAGTTTGTGCCACTTGCAGAGCCAACCGGGTCTCGGGACGCCTGCCACCCACTCTTAGTCTTCGAATCCCAACTGGGCCCGGGTGTCTTTTGCCATCATAGTTTAAGAGAAGGTTTTGACAGATAGGGTATACATAGAGATGAATAGGCTTGCCGTCGCAATAATTCAGAAGCGGCTCCCAGAGCGTGAAGGACTCGGCCGTACAAAAATCAAAATAAAAGTGGAGCTCCTGATTAACATGCATAAATCTATTTTTCCTTAAATAGTACTAATTCGATAACTCTGCAGAGTGTGCTGACGGATAAAAAGATATCGGTTTCATTTATCGGAAATGACAAAACAATGCCTTGAGCACTTGCGAGTTTGTCAACACTCAGAGGGAGGCCCGATTATAGACTGCTGCTCAAGAATTAAAATCCACTGAAAGTCTGATTTATAATTATTGGGATGCCAATATTGATTATGTTACATCGCTACTTTCTGGCTTAGATGGCTTAGTCAATAACGGTAATGAGGAATATTAGGTGGGTCTCAGATTAAGGGTTTTTGAGTAATTCACTCAACATCCCTTGCCAATAACCCACGTCAACCCACGAATCGAATTTAAACCCGACCTGAGTGAAATGTGCACTTTTTGTCATTCCAAACTTTTCATGCAAGCTGACACTGGCCTCATTTGGCAGCGCAATGCCGCTGACGACAGTGTGTATATCACTTTCTTTCAGCGCCGAAAAAAGCGCTTGATACAATCTAGTGCCCACGCCTCTAGACCTAGACGAAGGTCTTAAATAAACCGACACCTCTGCAGTATAACGATAGGCTTGACGCTGTTTCCAGGGTGCAGCGTAAGCATAACCAATAAGTTTGCCATTCTCCTCCTGAACCAACCAGGGCAAGCCCGATGCGATGACCGCTTCTATTCGTTGCCCCATCTCATTTGTTGACAGAGGAGACTGTTCAAAACTGACGATGGTATTTTGAACATAGTGGTTATAGATTTCTGCGATCTGTGCTGAATCACTCACGGTTACCGTTCTGATCAATGACTTTATCCTTACAATACAAATACTTAGAAACAAAAAACAGCAAAAACACGTGCCCGAGCGAAAAGTAGGCGAGGAAGAAATTCTGACCTAAAGATACCATCGGAAATGGAGTTGAACTACACTTTACGGCATGCAGGGAGCGATTTCACTCGATGGCCAACCGTATTTCGGGGAGCACCCAGTGCCTAAAATTACTCAGCAAGCGTTACCGCTCTACTTTTTGAAAGGAGTGATTGTCGCATGCTCTATTGCCCTCCTCTACCTTCCGTTGCACAGCCAAGCCAGAGAACTTCAAATTGGTGTGGGTAACTTTGAACCTTTTTTTGAAGAAAAAGATGAGCGCGGGCTTTTCATGGAACTAACCAGAGAGATCTTTAGCCTCCTGCCCCAATACAACATCAGCTTTGTTTTTATGAGCAACCACAGGTTGTTATTTGAAATTCGCGAAGGCAATAAACTCGATGTTGCCTGTAATATATTCGCCCGATCCGAGTCAAATGCATTTCTTTCATTACCGGTCTATCGCTACAAAGACGTCGCCATTAGCAAGCGGAATGACAAACTGTCGATTACCAGCATCTCTGATCTAGGCAACTATTCGATTGCGGCTTACCAAGGAGCCAAGAAGCTGCTGGGTCATGACTTTGAAGCGATGGCTAGTAGTAACCGGTATTATTCGGAACACGCACTACCGAGCGATACCACTATGCGTCTGGTGAGTGGAGAGAGTGAAGTCAGAATTGGCGACTATTATATTTTCCTCAACGACATTGAGCACCGGCGACACAAACAACGGGGAGTAAAGCTCTCTGACTATGAGATACACCCTCTGTGGCCAATGGTTTTTTCACATATGGCATTCAAAGATGAGAACTTGCGTGACGAGGTTAACGAGGCCATACAAATATTATTAGACAATGGCTCAATCGACCAGATATATCGACGTTTTGAATTAGAGCACGGGGTCGACCAGCCCCCCAACTTTCCCACCGGGCGGCATTGATACTCGCTGGATCGAAAACCGCTTCATCATTGAGATTTCCCTCTCTTCAATCGCTTCAAAATAACGTTTTAAACTCTCACGGGAAGTTATCTGACCAAAGGAATTACAGTCCTGCCTCTTAAATCTTTGCTGGTAGTATTCGTCCCACGTAAGGATGCCATTTAAATTACAGTCAGCCAGGTAAAAATCTCGCCGACTACACTGGCTGATAGAGTGTTCGTGAGGCAGATAATAGGCCATCCATTCAGCGTAAGAGACTTCAGTGTCGAGGTTTTTATCGAGGGATGTAAAGAATGTGGAGGGCCGCGAAGCGCAACCCCCGGAGGGTGAAGGCCCCATGAGAAAAGGAGCCAACAACAGTACAAACATTACACGCTGAATCACAGGCAATTAATAATCAAACCCACCAGCGCAACAGCCTGAGCAAGATAGGTTATGCCGGCGCCGATCTGGCGCAAACGTAGCTGCCTGAATAACATGCCGTAGGCGTGCATCAATCTTGACCCGGTAAACACCAGCACCAAACCGGATAGTAGCGATTCTGAAGCCCCGGAAAAGATTAGCGCAAGCACAATCAGAGCAAACAAGGGCACCTGTTCTGTACCGTTACTATGCACCCGAATGGCGGTTAACAGCTGTTTGTTACCGCCATCGCCAACACCAATCCGCCTTGTCATTCTGAGCCAGGATACATTGATTGTGAGCAGCAACAATAATAGGCCGTTACTGGCCACCAGGACAGTAAACCAGTAGTAATCTTTAATTAATGCATCCATTTATTGCGTACCCCCCTGAGAGACAATGTGACCGATTTTGGGGTCAAAATGCCCTGACAGAACTTCCTGGTAAACTGCATCTAAGGCATCTGCACCTTGCGCTGTCTCTACGGTCATCCAGCCTTCAACTGATTGCAAAAATAAAGTCCACACCGATGCGATGCGTGTCTGGAAGCCTGGGCCACCCCATTCCTTTAATCGCTTGGCCGCCTGAGAGGGGGCAAAAAACATGACGGGTGCAGGCCCTTTTAAATCAGTGGGCATTCCTGCACGTTGATCCCAATGAGATGCGCCCACCAGGCAGCTGTATTTCAAATTTTCATTTAAATGAGCATGCAGTCCGCCCAGCACCTCACCATTACCAGCAAAATCAACCGTCACCGTTGGTTTTTCGCTGTCCAACGAAGTGATGTCATCATAACTAATGACCCGGTCATAACAACCTAGACTGTTAACAAATTCCAGATTTCCGGGCGAAGTCAAACCAACAATCTCATAGTTATAGTCTCGTTCGCTACGATTGTGGTGCAGTAAAAAGGCCATGCCTAGTGCCGTTTTGCTGGAAGCGCTGGTCAATACAATTGTATTCGCACCCAAAAATTCTTGATCCGCAAAAAAGTCATCGAGCAAGAAAGACGTCGTGAACAAAGGCCGCAGTAACATTTGATAAGCCTCACTCTCTACCGTGTAGAGTGGATCTTTGTCACAACGGATATACTGGTTATAAATATCAGACAAATCCGTTCTATGTGGTGCACCATCCATAAAACTTGCCGGCGTAATAGACTGGGGACTCACGCGCAAATGGGAATCCATCGGGAAGTAACCGTAGACGCGCTCGCCCACCGCCAAGCCTTCACAATTGGACTCAACGATGTCGGCAAAACCCCACACTGGAATTTTTCCCCAACCGTTAGCCGCCGGAAAGAATTCCCAATAACGCAGTGCATCTCCCATAGCTGCGTAAGTGATGTTATTGGCTGTCAACGCAAAACAATCGACCTTGAGAAGCACCTCGCCAGAACGAAGCTCAGGCATGTCTTCACTGAGTCGAGAATCTATCAAGGTTTGTGAATAATCTGTTTTTTTTACGAGAAATGACTGTATGGCTGTCATAGTTTATACCGACTCCGGGTTATCACTAATAAATTTAACGGTGACTTGTGCAAGTGTTTCACCTTGGTCTTCCTGCAGAAAGTGGCCACCTTTAACAATGGTTGTATGTGCCTGCCCCTCCGTACCCGGAATCAATTTCTGCATTAGTTTGTCTCCGCCTGCAGTGACGGGATCCGAGTCACTAAATGCCGTTAGAAACGGTTTCTTCCACTGAGACAATACACCCCAGGCAGCTCGGTTTTTTTCAGATGCCGGGTCATCGGGGCGACAGGGTACCAAGGTGGGAAATTGGCGAGCACCCTCTTTATAGGATTCGTCTGGATAGGGTGCATTATAGGCGTCAATTACCGCCTGGGGTAACTCCAAAACCGTTCCCCCTTTAATAATGCCGCCAGAGTTAAACTCGGGCACTTCTTGCGAATAAGCCTGCCACTTTAGAAAGCTTTCGGGCGGTGTATGATCACCCGTTGGCAACATGGTATTGGCGGCCAGTACTCTTGAAAATCGATCACTGTTCTCTGCCGCCAGACGCAAACCAATCAACCCACCCCAGTCCTGACATACCAAAGTGATATTTGTTAAATCCAACTGATCAAGTACTGCTTGCATCCAGTCAACATGGCGCTGGTAAGTGTAGTCATTTCGATTGCTTGGCTTATCAGAGCGCCCAAAACCCACAAGGTCGGGGGCAATAACCCGATGACCCGCAGCCACCAGAATGGGGATCATCTTCCGGTACAGATAACACCATGAGGGCTCGCCGTGCATCAGTAAAACCGGCGACGCCTCTCGGGGGCCTTCATCCAGATAATGTACTCTGAGTTGCCCACCTTCTGTATCATCTACATTGAGGTAATGGGGCGAAAAATCATAACCTGGTAACTGCTCAAATCGCTGGTCATCAGTTCTTAAAAACTCCATCGGTGTCTCCTGATTACTCTATTAAGGTTAGCTGTTAATGCAAAAGGTTTCGGATAGAGCCCATTGCGCTATCCAACCAAGATTTATTTCGACTGATACAACTATTGACTAACATCCCATTCATCAACAGCCCAATGTGTACAGCCCGGTTTTGTATGTCTGCCTCCTGTGGAATATCGCCCTGCTGTTGCGCGCGCATCAACGCCGCTAACAAGGCTTTCTCTACGGCTTTCATTCCATCGGCGACTTTTTCTCTCACCGCATCGTCGTGGGGACCGAGTTCTGTCGATGTATTAATTAACAGGCAGCCCTGCGCGGGCGCCTTTCCCCGAAAGCAATCCAAGACATAGGCCTGGATACCGGCAACCGGGTCATCGGTCTTCAAATAATCATTCAGCCGCCTGAAAACCACTTTCTCCATGTAGTGGTCCAGGGAGCGAAGAAACAAGCTGTCTTTGGAGGAAAAGCTGTTATAGAGGCTACTGGGTGTCAGGCCTGTGGCCTCTTCTAAATGTTTCATGCTGGTCGCTGTGTAACCGCGACGCCAGAAACACAGCATTGCCGCTGTTAAGACAGTATCCTCATCGTATGTCTTTGGTCGTGCCATTATCTAACTCGAAAGTTATAGAGTGATCGCTCCAAAATAGCATGAACACATGCCTCTTGGAACCCTTAATCGTCGAAAAAAGTATTACCGGCGGTGCCCATTGCAGCGAAGTCTAGAGCTCAGACCAAAGAAGGATGTGTTTCGCCATGTCATCTGGCGTCTCTAAGAGTAAGTGGTGCCCATGGCCCTTTACCGGTATGGATTGAAAACAATCGGAATCGCAAGTAAAGCTCTCAATCCAGGTCGCATCAACCAAGGGGTCATCTGGACTGTAATAGAAGCTGATCGGCACGTTTAAAACTGATAGCGATGCCGCGAGGTCAATCCGATCTGTTGTGGCACGAAGTTGATTCAATAATACCGCCTCCCCCAGCTCAGCATCCATCGCCCGCAGGATACCAATCAAGTTTTCATCCTCTCGACTTGCCGGGCCTAAAAAACCCTGAGCCCTGCTTCGGCTCATGCCGGCATAGCCTCGCGCCTCCACCCACTTCAGGGACGAATGGCGCACCTGTATCTCTTCCTGATTTAACGGGCAAGGACTGTTTGAAACGATAAATAACTTGTTGATTTGCTTTTTAACTTGCGAGTGAATGTCTTTTTAATGTCATTGAGAGACATCCATAAGGTCGATCGACCAACAAAATGATGCTCAGTTGGGCCCAAAAGGTACCAATATTTTACTTCATCGCCTCCAGCTTCTTTTAGACAACCAAAAATATCGTTCATTTGTGTTTGTGTTGTTCCAGGTGAGATATGGGCGCAAATCATTTTATTCGATCTAATGCCAACAATAGCTATGCATTGGGCAATTCCTGGAAATTCGCACGTACTTATGGCAACGCCCACTTCATATTCGGGCAAACTTTGATGCATGGATATTGGGTGAAAGGTAATGTCGCTCATCTAAGGTCCATCCTGTTAACTGAGAATTCCTGTTATTGATAACAAATCAGTATAAGCACCCAATGCAAAATTGGCGAATAAACGGCCGCATTAAAAATTCAGGAAAATCTGCTGCAATGGTTTAGTTGAAATCTATCTAATGTCATTAAGTTTCACCTTTTGATTGTCAATCAAAGTGACTATGTATAGACATTTAGTTTTGATGTTTTGCTCATAAACCAGAGCAAACCCTTCTTTATCAGATTATTGAAAAATATTACCCACAGTTTCTGAGCCACATGGGGCAACAAGATAAAGATTTACCCAAATATGTGCGGTCAGAATTTGAAGCGTACCTCAAGTGCGGTCGTTTGGAATATGGGTTTTTGCGAGTACGTTGTGAATACAGCTAAAGCAGACACCCACTCTAATAAATAGCAAAATAACGTTCATGAACTAAGCTTTAAGGCACTCACACAACCAAGGATGGATTGTCATGCCTCAACCACGTAAAAGCCAAATCAGTTTAATCGATACCCCGTTTTATCATTGTGTTTCCCGCTGTGTTCGCCGTTCGTTTTTATGCGGTGAAGATAAGTTTACTGATGAATAAAGATGACATATATGGACGCTCCCGTGATGTCAACGTAATACCTGCCTCTTCGTGCTGATTTTCAGCATGAATTACGCTT
>CAJWCA010000200.1 GCA_913020395.1 uncultured Cellvibrionales bacterium
GAACATTTGCGGGCCTCATGTCGTAAGTATTGCCCATTTTCACCAAAAATGACAAATAAACCATCATTTGGCCGAAATCATTTTGTTATGCACCGTGCGAAATTCGGCATATACGGTTATTACGGCGCTAAAAGTCAGGTTTTGGCCGCCAATTTAGCGATTTTGCCAAGTTAGGCAGGGCTCTACACGGTATGTCGAGCCCTTTTGATTACTCAGCGCGCGGATCGGCATCCAGATCAAAGGCTGTGTGAAGTCCTCGAACGGCCAGTTCCAGGTAGCGCTCATCAATAATCACGGAAATCTTGATTTCAGAAGTGGTGATCATCTGAATGTTAATGCCATCGTTGGCCAGGGAGTTAAACATTGTACTGGCAACCCCTGCGTGGGAGCGCATGCCTACACCCACAATGGAGATTTTAGCAATCTTGTCGTCGGTGCTCACGCCACCGGCGCCCACTTCTTCGGCGACTTTCAGCAATACCGCTTCGGCTTTGGCCATGTCATTGCGATGCACTGTAAATGTCAGGTCTGTGGTGTTATCGGCCGAGACGTTCTGTACGATCACGTCAACTTCTATGTTGGCCTCACCAATAGGCGCCAGAATGCGACTGGCCACACCCGGGGTGTCTGGCACGCCCTGTACGGTGACTTTCGCTTCATCGCGGTTAAAGGCTATGCCAGAGACTACGGGCTGTTCCATATCGTCAAAATCCTCATCGAGGGTAATCAGGGTGCCGGGGCCGTCCTGGAAACTGTGTAAAACGCGCAGAGGCACGCCATATTTTCCAGCAAACTCCACCGCGCGAATTTGCAAAACTTTGGAGCCGAGGCTGGCCATTTCCAGCATCTCTTCAAAGGTGATTTTTTCAAGCCGACGGGCACTGTCTACCACCCGTGGGTCGGTGGTATAAACACCGTCTACATCGGTATAAATCTGGCACTCGTCGGCCTTCAAGGCTGCCGCCAGCGCAACACCGGTGGTGTCTGAACCGCCACGTCCCAGTGTGGTAATACTGCCGTTTTCGTCGACTCCCTGGAAACCGGCTACAACAACCACGCGCCCCGCCTTCAGGTCTGAACGCATGTTGTTGTCATCAATCTCCTGAATACGGGCTTTTGTATGAGAGCTATCGGTCAGGATCTTCACCTGTCCCCCGGTGTAGGAGCGTGCGTCCCACCCGCGTTTTTTAAGCGCCATACACAACAGGGCAATCGTGACCTGCTCGCCGGTAGACACCAGCACATCCATCTCGCGAGGTTCTGGGTCTTCCTGAATCTCGTGGGCCAGTCCGATCAAACGATTGGTCTCACCACTCATCGCGGAAACCACAACCACAATGTCGTGGCCCTGTTCCCGGAAGGTAGAGATTTTGTCGGCTACCGCGCCAATACGCTCTACTGTACCGACGGAGGTGCCACCGTATTTCTGTACTATTAAACTCATGAGTTTCTATCTATACCGTGATTAACCATCAACTTCAAAAAGGGCGCCAATTAAACACTAAAACTGATCAAAAGTTAATCTTTAAGATGTAAAAGTTGTCAAATTGGCCAATTCGCCTAGCAACTAGCTCGAAATTGTCTGTTTCACCCAATCGGCAACCGCTGCCAATGTTGCGGGCAATGCGGCCACATCTGAACCGCCACCCTGGGCCATATCCGGGCGGCCACCCCCTTTACCACCTAACTGCGTGGCAACATGCCGCATCAAATCGCCAGCCTTAACCCGGTCGGTGGCATCTTTGGTGACACTGGCCACCAGGGAAATTTTCTCGCCATCGACGGCGGCCAACATGATCACTGCAGTGCCTAATTTGTTTTTAAACTGGTCGGCAGCATCACGCAGAGACTTCGCGTCTACGCCTTCCATATTCACTGCCAGCACTTTGATACCGTCTACATCTACAGCGTCAGCCAAAAGGTCTCCACCAGACGCCGCCGCTAACTGGGATTTTAATGCCGCCACTTCTTTTTCCAGCTGGCGATGTTTGCTCACCAGCTGGCTCAACTTGTCACCCAGATTGTCGCGATTGGCTTTCAGCAGTGCACTGGCTTGTTCGATTTGAGATTCAGAACGATCAAAAGCACTCAGTGCCGCTTCACCGGTAAGTGCTTCAATCCGTCGAACGCCGGCTGCAACACCTGACTCTGAGCTTATGCGCATCAGCCCGATATCACCGGTACGTTCAATGTGAGTACCACCACACAGCTCGACCGAGAATCCGTCATCACCCATGGATAATACACGCACGGAGTCGCCGTACTTTTCACCGAACAAGGCCATTGCACCCAGCTCCTGAGCCGTCTCCATGTCACACACTTCAGTCTGCACCGCGCTGTTGCTGCGAATCTGTGTATTGACGAGTTGCTCAACGGTCTTTAATTCTTCCGGCGTCACCGCTTCAAAATGAGCGAAGTCAAACCGCAATCGCTCGGCATTAACCAATGAACCTTTTTGCGTAACGTGCTCACCCAAGACTTGGCGCAGGGCGGAGTGCAAGAGGTGTGTTGCTGAGTGATTTAAGGCCGTCGCTTGGCGCTGGGGAGCGTTAACCCGAGCTTCAAGTCTGTCACCAATGTTCAAGGCGCCCTGCGAGACCTCTCCCACATGCAAATGGTTGGCGCCGTCTTTATTACAGTCGTTGACTGTAAACTGAATCTTGTCGCCGAAAAGTGTGCCGGAGTCGCCTACCTGCCCACCAGACTCTGCATAAAAAGGCGTTTGGTCCAATACCACAACACCGCTCTCGCCTTCATTCAGGCACTCTACCGCGCTGCCATCTTTGATCAGAGCAGTCACTTTGCTTTGGCCTGCAAGGGCATCGTAACCGGTAAAGTCGGTTTCCCCTTCAAGGTCCAATGCGGCTGTGTAATCTACTTTAAAGGCGCCGGCGGCACGTGCGCGGGCACGCTGCTCTTCCATTGCAGTTTCGTATGCTTCGTGGTCCAGGGTCAGCCCACGCTCGCGGGCGATGTCGTTGGTCAGATCGACAGGGAACCCATAGGTATCATAAAGCGTAAAAATCACCTGCCCCGGAATCGTCTTGCCATTCAGTTCAGACAGCGCTTGATCCAACACCACCAAACCTTTGTCCAGGGTTTTGGCAAACTGCCCTTCTTCTGTAAGCAAAACTTTTTCAATTTGTGCCTGTTGCTTGGTCAGTTCGGGATAAGCTTCTCCCATTACATCTACCAGTGCGCCCACAAGGCGATGGAAAAATGCCTGGGTCTGACCCAGTTTATGACCGTGCCTGATCGCTCGGCGAATGATGCGGCGCAAGACATAACCGCGCCCTTCATTGGAAGGCATCACGCCATCGGCAATCAGGAAGGAACAAGAACGAATGTGGTCGGCGATGACTCGCAGTGATTTATGTTCCAGGTCACTGCTGCCAGTGACTTCAGCCGCGGCCTTCAAAAGCGCCTGGAACAGGTCAATTTCATAGTTGCTGTGAACGCCCTGCATCACGGCGGCAATACGCTCAAGCCCCATGCCGGTATCAACAGAGGGGCTTGGCAATGCAACTGTTTCGCCATTGGCCTGGCGTTCGAACTGCATGAATACCAGATTCCAAATTTCGATATAACGGTCTAGCTCATCGTTTTCACTGCCGGGAGGACCGCCGGGCACGTCTTCACCGTGATCATAAAAGATTTCAGAAGATGGTCCACAGGGGCCGGTATCGCCCATTGACCAGAAATTGTCTTCGTCCAAACGAGAGAAACGCTCTGCACTGACACCCATCTCTTTCAGCCAGATGTCTGCGGCTTCGTCATCGGAGATATGAACCGTGATCCACAATTTTTCTTCAGGTAATCCCAGAACCCCGGTCAGAAATTCCCAGGCAAACTTAATGGCATCGCGCTTGAAATAATCGCCAAAACTGAAGTTACCCAGCATTTCAAAAAAGGTATGGTGACGAGCGGTATAACCCACATTTTCAAGATCGTTATGTTTGCCGCCCGCGCGCACACAACGCTGAGACGACGTGGCACGACTGTAGGGGCGCTGATCACTGCCCAGAAATACATCTTTGAATTGCACCATGCCCGCGTTGGTAAACAACAGCGTGGGGTCATTACCTGGCACCAGTGAACTGCTTCGCACAATCGTGTGCTCTTGCGTTTCAAAATATTGTAAAAACGCGTCGCGTATTTCTGCGCTCTTCATAGATCCTTTCCATTAAGCTGAGTCGGCCGGGGCCGGGAACACACAAAGTGTGGGGGGTCGATCAAAAATCGACCTGAATTTGAGGGGGCTCATTATATAGACAAGCGAGCCGGTCTTACATACCCAGACCTTGCTCAGAGAACTTTTTATTGCCCAGAATGTGTAAATGGAGGTGAAAAACCGTCTGACCGGCCCCCGCTCCATTGTTCACTACCAGGCGAAAGGCTTCATCCACCCCCAATTGCCGAGCAATTTCACCAGCCTTGACCATCAGGTGACCCAGAATAGCCTGGTCTTCCTCGCTGGCATCGGCCAGTCGGGGAATGGGTTTACGGGGAATCAGCAGCACATGGGTAGGTGCCTGCGGGGAGATATCCCGAATACAAATGCAAATATCATCTTCATATAATTTTTCGGCGGGAATGTCGCCGTTGATGATTTTGGTGAAGAGCGTTTCTTCAGGCATGTTGCTCCTTCTCCTCTGCGGTCAACACCCGGGCCTCATTTTCCAGCATAACGGGAATGTCATCGCGGATCGGGTAGGCCAGGCCGCTGGCCCAGCAAATCAATTCTTGTTTTTCGGCGTTGTATTCCAGGGGCGCTTTACTCACGGGACACACCAGAATACTTAGGAGTTTTTTATCAATCATGCCTGTTTTCCGCATTTACAAAATAGGGGCTCATCTTACACGCCGGACAATTGTCCGGCTAGCTATTGTGCGGGCATTTCACCCACTAACAATTGGGGGTCAACCCGCTGATCAAACCAGCTCATGCGCCAGTCCAGATGTGGACCGGTAACACGTCCTGTGGCGCCCACTTCTGCAATGGGTTGGCCTTGTACAATCTGATCACCCGGCTTCACCAGGATTTTACTCAGGTGGATAAACGCAGAGGTGAGCCCATGGCCGTGGTCAATAATGAGTGTGCCCCCGGAGAAAAACATGTTGTCGTGGGTAAGTGTGACCAACCCGCCGGCGGGCGCCACAACCACGGTGCCCGTCGGCGCCGCCACATCAACACCGTAGTGTGGCCTGCGAGGCTCACCATTATAAACTCGCTGACTGCCATAGACCCCTGTAATCGGACCTTTCAGCGGCCATGTAAAATCTGTCAAGAAGTCGGTCCGGGCCTCGTCCCGCTGGCGGGCTTTCCAGACAAGACGAGCCTCAGCCCGGCTCCTTTCCACCTGCTCTTTATTGGGGTTGACGGTTTTGGATGGCACGCCATCTACCCGCTGTATGCGGTATTCCCGGGGTTTTACGGTATAAACATGCTGTCGTTCACCGCTTTTGTCCCGACTGTGCAATACCACTTCAGGTCCCGTATCTCGCCCCAAGCCCAGTACAAAATTCCCTTCTGGGGAAATTCGTACGTTTTTGTCCATAAAGGTCAGCGTGACACCTGCGTCAACGGTACCCCGTATAACCGCTCCCTGCTGCCACTCTCCACTGACCTCCAGTGCGGAGCTCGAAAATGTATAAAAAAGACTTAATAATAAAATGCCTCTGGCACCAGACAGGCTAAACTTCATATAACACCCTTAAAGAGAGAGTAAGATTTAGACAAATTCAGTATAGATTGCCGATTTATAGTTCCAGGCGATTATAAAACTACCGGAAGCGGGAATAAAAGCTAGTGTTTACTAACCTTTTATTACGCCAAATATAGGCGGTGGAGAATTAAGGCTTTATTTTGTGAGCGAAAGCACATGAAGCCGGTATGATAAAGTCTATATTCGTCTAAACAGGGACTTTATTACATTCAAAAATTAGCGCACACTGAAATCATTCATCGATAGCCGAGGGGGCCAAATGGCATACCAGAAGCAAGGCAAGCAGGATTCGATCAAGATTATCGCCGCCAAGCGGGAAATCGATAATCAGCGTATTGTCTCGTTCTTTCTGCTGCTCTCCTTAGCCCTCTGCCTAGCACTGCTCACCCAAAGCACCCGCGCCGAAACAGTCGTTCTCAACAACAATATCTTTGTCCCCGACAATATGGTGTTCTTTAACCCTCTGGTGGGTGAAAAGCTTAAAAAGAAGAGATGTAAAGAAATTGAGCCCCAGATGATGGACAACGAAGCCCTTTATCAGGCGGCGCTGGACCTTCAAGATAACACCATCAATACCAGCCAACGGGCGCTGAACTATCAATGGCTGCGTGCGCATCACACCCAGGACAACATGAAATACGGCGGCAGAGCCTTTTCTACTATCCTGAAAATCGGCCTTCAGTCCTACTGGAGCGGTATGAAACAAGACAAAAGTGACATCGTTAAAGTCGCCTCAACAATGGCCGACAAGGTGGCGCTGGACGACATGCGCTACAACTTCAGAGTGTCGGGCAACAAGCTAAATCTCTCCGTTAAATACGAATTTTAATCCCACCCCACTAATTTCGGTAGGCACTGCCGGAGTTTGCTACAATGCCCGCGCACTCACTCGGGTACCTTTTTATGATCGACTACACTTCACTGCCAACCGCCGGTTTATTACGCAGACTGGGCGCTCTGGTTTATGACGCTTTGCTGGTAATGGCTATTAGTATGGCGTGGGGCGGACTGACCGTTTACCTGCGTTACGGTTTGCTTGGCGAACAGCTCGCCGAAGGCGAAAAGGCACAGTCCTCTCCACTCGAATTTTTTGGTCTGGTGATTGTGATCACGCTATTTTTCAGCTTTTTCTGGCGCCGCGCCGGCCAAACGCTGGGCATGCGCGCATGGCGTCTGCGACTGCAGCAAGCCAACGGCCAAACACCCAATTGGCGACAGTGTTTACTGCGCAGTGCGATTGCTCCGCTGTCTTTACTGTGTGCCGGTCTGGGTTATTTCTGGATTTTAGTGGATGCCAATGGCGACAGTGCCCACGACCGTTTGGGTAAACTAAAAGTCGTGGTACTGCCAAAAGGGAAAGACTGAGCGGAAGCGCTGGTCAGCGGGATCGCTGTAACAAGGCAAAACCGACAACAAAACAAATCACAATGGGGATCGCCACTGCCACCAGTGGAGAAAAACCAAAGACAAGGCTGGCGGGTCCAAGCAGGTCTTGAGAGGTGCGAAAAACAATCCCCACAATCACCCCGCTAAATATCCGAAAGCCTGTGGTCACTTCCCTTAAGGGGCCAAAGATAAAAGAGATGGCAATGATCACCAGGCTTGCGGTGGCGAGGGGCTGCATGACTTTCTGCCAAAAAATCAGCCAGTACTCATTGCTGTCAACACCTTGATCTTCCAGGTAACGGGAGTAGGAATAGAGTTTTTGTATCGACAATGCCTCAGGGGGCAGCACCAATACGTTGAGTAAATCCGGTGACAAGGCCGTATCCCAACGGCGGGTAATAAACTGGTGTTTACTGCTGGTCTGCCCATCAATTTCTGTCACGGTGCCGTCTTCTTCCAACCAGTGGTCACCCTGAAATGTGGCTCGCCGAGAAAAACTGGACGAGGCTAACTGCCCATTGTCATTAAATTGATAACGGGTCACACCAAATAAAACACCATTGGGTAATACGGCATTGAAGTGCATAAAGATATTGCCTTCCCGGTTCCACAAACCGTGCCGGGACTCCAGTGCCTTCCGGTCACCCTGAGCCAGCGCCCGGCGACTCTCTGCAATTTGGTCGGTATAGGGCGTGACATATTCCCCTAATAAACCGGCCACAATAATAAATAAAAATACCGTACGCATAACGGACCAGATGATTCTGGCCACCGACATGCCCGCCGCGCGCATCACCGTCAACTCGCTAGAACCGGCCAGAATGCCCAAGCCGATCAGGCAACCCACCAGAGAAGAAAAGGGAATATTTTCATAAATGCGACCGGGCAGCGTCAGGCCGACATAGATAAGCACTTCATAAACCGTGTAAGCGGCTTTGGTTTCACCCACCTGGTCGATCAGTGCAGAGATCGCATCCAGGGAGACAATCACCAACAGCACCATCAAAACCGATGCAAACACGGTTCTTGCAATGTAAGCGTCCAGTTTCCGCATCATGGCGTCGACTCCTGGACCGGGCTGGTTTTAAGCGCAGATTTTTTAGGCCTGAAATCACCCAGCCAAATCAAAAACAGTGCAATCGCAATAAAAACCAGATGGATCCACCAGAGCCCCAACTCAATCGGCAATTTGCCATCCTCTAGCGCAGCCCGCCCCGCGTTAAGAGAAACGAGATAAATGATATACAACAAAATCGCGGGGATCATTTTCAAATACCGCCC
>CAJWCA010000201.1 GCA_913020395.1 uncultured Cellvibrionales bacterium
CATCGGCATTGGCCTTGGTTTTGTGGTGAACCTGAGCAACATCCCCATACCAGAGCCGGCCATGCATGCGGTCGACCTGTTGGCCTCTTCAGCCCTGCCAGCTGCACTGTTTGGCATGGGCGGCGTGCTGTACCGCTACCGCCCCGAAGGCGACATGCGCGTCATCTTGTTTTGCTGTGCGGTCTCTCTAGGCCTCCATCCCACTCTAACTTTTGCCTTTGGTTCTCTAAGCGCCATGTCCGCAGATAACATGCGTTCCGCAATTGTGACCGCCTCCATGGCGCCCGGCATCAACGCTTACCTCTTTGCCAACATGTATGGTCGCGCCATGCGCGTGGCCGCATCAACCGTTCTGATCGGCACAGCACTGTCAGTCCTCACCGTTTGGCTTTGGCTGGGCACATTGCCGTGACCACACGGCGCAGCGGCTTGCACCGAGACCTACCGCGCCCCATCTTGTCAGTTTAAAAGCCCAAGGAGCTCCCAGATGGCCCAAGACCCAATCCGCGTCGACATTGTATCTGATGTCGTGTGCCCGTGGTGCATTGTCGGCTACCGCCAATTGATACTGGCGTCTGAGGCCACCGGCGTTGCCATCGAAACCTTCTGGCATCCCTTTGAACTCAATCCGGACATGCGCCCCGAGGGTCAAAATGTTCGCGAACACATCATCGAGAAATACGGCACCACGCCTGAGCAATCTGAGGTGAGCCGTAGGCAAATGACGACTTTGGGAACCGAACTGGGGTTCGACTTTCGCTTCGCCGAGAGTATGCGCATGCACAACACGTTTAATGCGCTCGGGCATGTTGCCAAAAGGTTCATGTGCAGAGAGCATGTCATTGTAAGCAGACACTATGGCTATATTTGACACCGGGGAATCGGCCAGAGCGCGTTTATCGTCCGCGCCACAGGCTGCAAAACCATGGGCCAGGTTGCCACAAGGCAAGCTCTGCCGCAGCGGTCCTTTATTGCCTGCTTCAGCAATTCGCTGTAAATAACGCGTCCGGGTTTCGCGGCTACGCTCAATGATAGTGTTTGTTACTTGCTCAATTACTGGGTGCATATCTCATACATCTTTAGGTTTGGTGATTGCCATTCCACTGACGTCCCTGCCCGGTCAATAGCTCTTCTGCCGCCAAGGGCCCCCAACTACCGGAGGCATAAGGAGCCGGTTTGTGTTCGGGTTTAGCCCACGCATCCAACACAGGCGCCAACCATTCCCAGGCCTGCTCAACTTCAGCGCGATGAGCAAACAAGGTGGGATTATTTTCAGAGACATCTAACAACAACCTTTTATAGGCATCGCTATATCGCCGCTCGAACGTGTCGGAAAAATCCAAATCCAAATCCACCGGTTTGAGCTGCATGTCTGTGCTGTTTAATTCTTTGGTCATCAAGGTGAGCTTAATGCTCTCGTCCGGCTGCAAACGTATGACCAAGGAGTTTGGCACCAGGCGCCCGGCCTCTTCGCCGTAAACCTGGTGTGATACCGGTTTGTATTGAATGGCAATCTCAGCATATTGTTCCTGCATACGCTTGCCCGTTCGAAAGTAAAAAGGCACACCAGCCCAACGCCAATTGTCGACATAAGCCCTAATGGCCACAAAGGTTTCCGTTGAACTGTCTGGGTTTCCCAGTTCATCGAGGTATCCGCCAACCGAAACACCTTCCATTTCACCGCCGGTATATTGGCCGGCAACAACATTGTGTTTAACCGCCTCTTCATTCATTGGGCGAAGCGCTTGCATGACCTTCAACTTCTCGGCGCGAATATTGTCTGCGGTCATCTTATTGGGGGGCTCCATTGCAACCAGAGAAAACAACTGCAACAAATGGTTCTGCACCATATCTCGAAGCGCACCGGCCTGATCGTAAAAAGTGGCCCTACCTTCCAGCCCCACTTTTTCAGCAATGCTGATCTGTACATTGTCGATCGTTTTGTTATCCCAAATATGTTCAAACAATACATTGGTAAAACGCAGCGCCAATAAATTTTGAGCGGTTTCTTTCCCGAGGTAGTGATCAATTCGGAAAATCTGATCTTCGCTAAAATACTCGGCCACCGCCGCGTTAATTTCCTTTGATGATTCCAGGTCATAACCAATAGGTTTTTCAAGCACCGCCCTGGCATTATCGGTGATCAATCCCGCCTCAGATAAATGCTGGCTTGTTGCACCATAGAGATTTGCCGGTATAGCAAAATAAAACACGACGGGTTTTTCCGCAGGGGCGGCAATGGTTTCTGCAAATGAAGACCACTGCTCACTGTCACCCGCCAAATCGAGCTGTAGATGATTGAGTCGACTACTGAACTTTTCCCAGGTCGAAATAGACAGCTCACCCGGCTTCAGGTGCGTTTCCAAGCCCTCTAACACTTTGTCACGCAGAGGCGATTTTGTACTGCGAGACGTGCCAAAAATCCGGGTGTCGTCGCTGAACTTACCTTCAACCTCACACCGGTAAAGAGCCGGCATCAATTTACGGATCGACAGATCACCCGACCCACCAAATATTACGATATCAAAGCTGTTAGCCATCAAACTTGCTCCACTGTATTGGATTATCAGCGATAGACCGCGTATCTATCGCTGTTATGGATTATGCCCTAGAGGGGAAGCATATGCGCCGAAAGAAGAAGCGCGCCCCAGGGAATAACTCTCCCATAATTCAGTACGAAGAACACTACCCTGTTGTGACAGCGCTGTCAATTGCCTTTTCCTAACTTTCCAGCGCCCCCTCATTGAAGAATTACAGCTGTAGCAATTTGCTCAGTGTGCAAAATTCAATCAGTAATTGACAGCGCTGTCTTAATCTCGTCTAATGGGCCATGCTCGGCAGCAGCGAGCCCAAAATAAAACGAGAAAAAGAGAGATAACACTATGGCCGGAATGATGAACGGAAATACCGCGGGTGCTGGCACACTCACAGAATCAAATGGTGAGGGCAATACCTTTGCTCTGACAGCGCTAACCTCACTATTTTTTATGTGGGGTTTCATTACCTGCCTGAACGATATTCTCATTCCCCACCTTAAAGGGGTATTCAACCTGAGTTACACCGAGGCCATGCTGATTCAATTCTGCTTTTTTGGTGCTTACTTTCTTGTCTCTCTACCTGCGGGCGCACTGGTTAGACGAATAGGTTATAAAAAAGGTATTGTCGCCGGCCTTTTGGTTGCCGCCGTTGGCTGCCTGCTCTTCTACCCCGCCGCAAGCTTTCAAACATACCCTTTGTTTCTAGGTGCACTGTTTGTATTGGCTGCGGGCATCACCGTGCTCCAGGTGTCTGCCAACCCTTATGTGACCGCACTGGGCAACCCGGATACTGCCGCGAGCCGCCTGACCATGACCCAGGCTTTCAACTCTTTGGGCACAACCGTCGCACCGTTTTTTGGCGCCATATTAATTCTTGCGGGTGCTGAAGCTGGCGCGGAGGCCATGGGAGCCGACGCAGTCAAAACGCCCTATCTGATTTTGGCTGCTGCACTCGCCGTACTCGCTGCCATATTCAGTCAGCTCAAGCTACCTGAGATTGAGTCACACACAGTATCCAACGACGACGGTGCCGACGATGATGATGGTCGCACCGCATGGTCATATCCACACCTTGTTCTGGGTGCACTCGGTATATTTGTGTATGTTGGCGCTGAAGTCTCTATCGGTAGTTTTTTGGTGAACTTCCTTGGCGAAGAAAACATTGCAGGCATGTCAGAAGCCAGTGCGGCAAAATACATTGCCTACTATTGGGGAGGCGCGATGATAGGACGCTTTATCGGTGCAGCCGCCATGCAGAAAGTTAAAGCGGGGAACGCATTGGCATTTTGCGCGGCGGGCGCCTCAGTATTAATTGCAGTTGCAGTTTTCACCAATGGCTCACTGGCCATGTGGGCAATATTGGCTGTGGGTTTATTCAATTCGATCATGTTCCCCACCATTTTCAGCCTGGCCATAAACCAGCTTGGCAATCACACTAGCCAGGGCGCTGGCGTATTGTGTCTCGGCATTGTGGGTGGTGCACTGATCCCGGTTTTCCAGGGTGTTCTGGCAGACGCCTATGGCATTCAACTGGCATTTTTAATGCCGATCCTCTGCTACATTTATATCGCTTTTTACGGACTAAAAGGGTCTCAGGTTAAAGAGGCGTAACTTAAAGGTTCTCACTGCAGTCTAGGGCCGAAACACTCCGGCCCTAAACGAGTAACGGGAAGATTCACTCCCCAAAATACCCATACACCCCTCGCCCCGAGGGCATTCAAACACCGTACGGTTCAATTGTTTCTGTCATTCCAGTAAGATCAACTCTCCGCTTCCAATGAGCCGACCTTATGGACTACAAACAAATCACCTCTCCTGCTGAAAAAAATATTGCTCTCGTCGCCCACGACAACCTCAAATCCACACTGTCGCTCTGGTGTAGAGAACACAAAGAAAAACTGAGCAAACACACTCTTTTTGCGACGGGCACCTCTGGCTCAATTGTGGAACATGAAACCGGCTTGAAGATCAACAAACTGATCAGCGGACCGCTCGGTGGCGATCAACAAATTGGCGCTCGCATCAGCGAAGGAGAAATAGATTTATTGATATTTTTCTGGGACCCCTTTGAACCGATGCCCCACGACCCCGATGTCAAAGCACTGCTGCGAATTGCGGCTGTCTGGAATATTCCAGTGGCCTGCAACCGCAGCACCGCGGACATGCTGATACACTCAAGTTTAATGGGAAACACCTACACAAGAGACGTGCCCGACTACGCCAGCTACCTAAATAGCAGAAAAGCCTGAACCCAAGTGCAGCACTTTACTTAAGGTGCCGGGGCCGTTGAGTTGCGTAACACCAAGCTGCAATGGAGGGATTGCTCCTTGTGTGTCGACGCTCTATTGCCAAGCTCATCCAGCAGTAATAAAGTCGCCTTTTGCGCCAGCTCCTCAATTGGCTGGCGTACGGTTGTCAACTCAGGCCAGGTCAGTGAACAAATAGGCGAATCATCAAACCCCACAACAGAGAGTTGTTTAGGCACTTCGATGTTAAGCTCTCGCGCCACCTGTATCACACCCGCAGCCATATCGTCATTGCTCGCAAAAATCGCCGTCGGCGGAGCACTGTCGTTCAACATCTTCAGGGCAGCCTCGCGACCGGAGTCGCAATCAAAATACCCCTGATGCATCAGTTTTTTTGGCTGCTTGATTTTGTGAGCAACAAGCGCTTGCTCAAATCCTTTTTTTCGTTGAAGACTGACCGCGTGATCAGGGTGACCGGCAATAAAACCAATGCGCCGGTGCCCCAAACCAATTAAATGCTCGGCCATGTCATAACTCGCCTTGCCGTCATCGCAGTAGACACAGGCAGACACTTCGTGATTTTCGGCGGGTGCAATGCGCACATAAGGCATTTTGAGAGCAGAGAGCGTTTCAATGACGCCACTCATATCCGATAGCGGCGGCGTTAAAATGACACCATCCACCCTGGACTTT
Source organism: uncultured Cellvibrionales bacterium (assembly GCA_913020395.1). GTDB lineage: Bacteria > Pseudomonadota > Gammaproteobacteria > Pseudomonadales > Cellvibrionaceae > CAJWCA01. The sequence goes on from CAJWCA010000201.1 coordinate 5,477, forward strand.
CCAACCAGGGCCTCAAGCTCATCCTGCAAACCTTCGTCGCGATAGTTACAGGGGTGAATCAGCAAATCGTAATTGCGTTTCCGGCACTCTTGTAAAATACCTTGTTGCACATCAGTGATGTAGTTGGCATTGGGGTTGTCATAGAGCAAGGCCACCAAAAAAGAACGATTGGCAGCCAGGCTGCGAGCGGAAGGGCTGGGACGATAACGCAGCTCATTAATCGCAAGCTGAACTTTTTCCTGCGTTGCCTGACGCACATTCGGCTCACTGTTTACCACTCTGGAAACAGTTTTAATAGACACACCAGCAAGTGCAGCGACGTCGTCAATAGTTGCTTTAGCCAATGGTCAATTTCCTGTCATTAAGCGAGAGTTTCAAGCTCGCTAATATCCACTAAAGCCTCGCAAACTGCAACCCGAATCAAGCTTTACGGGCCTCTATTGCCTTCATTTAATGACGATTAATATCCTCCTGAAAAAAGCGCGTGCCACACTGGTCACAGGGAGAGAGTGTAACCAGCCCTTTGGCTTTATAACTGGCACCACAATTGAGGCAGTGGAGGGCTTGGTCACACACCGTTTCGCTCGCCATCAGTTGACCGGAGTCTTTGTGCAGACACAAGTCCAGCCACAGCCAATCAATAGCGGTTTGATCGGCAGCGCTCAAAAGCCACTCGCCGGCGCGGCGCTCCATAAAGTTGAGCTCAGTTTTAAGCTCGCTGAACGCAGTACCCGCGGAGTGTATATCCTCTCGAATATAACTACCCAATAACGCCGCTTTGTCCTCTGCTAGCCCTTCGACACCCAGCTCAAACTCCACCAGAGCTTCCACATCTCGCCGGGCGCCATCACGCAGTTCGTGGAGCGTCGAATGAGACTCTTTATCCTGATTAATTTCTACCATATTCCAGATCCTCCCAACTTTTCAATCCAGTGAGTCGCTGAACCCCGATAAAGGCCCACAAGAACGAGGATTAAAGGTCTCCTGTATCTATGCAACCCGGTCCGCACCACCTATAATTAGCGCCTTTCGCAAATTCATTCCTCATTTATTGAAGTATAGGCCGAACGTGACAATTGACGAGCATTACCAAGCCGCCAGCATAGAATCAGATATTCAACGCTACTGGGAAGAAAATAAGAGTTTTCAGGTCACTGAAGACCCCACACGTGAAAAGTTCTATTGCCTGGCCATGTTTCCCTACCCCAGCGGTCAACTGCACATGGGACATGTTCGCAACTACACCCTGACTGACGTAATCGCACGTCACAAGCGCATGCTGGGCAAGAATGTCCTTCACCCCATGGGCTGGGACGCGTTTGGCTTGCCCGCCGAGAATGCAGCGATCAAGAACAAGACGGCGCCAGCCGCCTGGACTTACTCCAATACCGACTACATGCGACAGCAGCTTAAGCAATTGGGCTTTGGTTTTGACTGGTCCAGGGAGCTTGCGACCTGCTCGCCCGAATACTATCGCTGGGAACAGTGGTTCTTTACCCGCCTGTATGAAAAAGGCCTGGCCTATAAAAAGGTCTCTGCCGTAAATTGGTGCCCCACCGACCAAACGGTTTTGGCAAATGAGCAAGTGGTTGACGGCTGCTGCTGGCGTTGTGATACCAAGGTAGAGCGCAAGGAAATACCCCAGTGGTTTATCAAGATCACTGATTATGCCGAAGAGCTCATTAACGACCTGGACAAGCTCGATCACTGGCCAGAACAGGTCAAAACCATGCAGCGCAACTGGATTGGCAAGAGTCGTGGCGTCGACATGAGTTTCGACCTGGCCACACCCGTAGACGGGATCAGCAGCTTCGACATCTACACCACCCGGCCGGACACCCTGATGGGGGTTACCTACGTAAGCTTGGCTGCGGAGCACCCGATTGCCAAAAGCCTGGCCCAGCACAATGAGCCACTCGCCAGCTTTATCGCGGAATGCAAAGTGCAGTCTGTCGCCGAAGCGGATATGGCGACCATGGAAAAGAAGGGCATGGACACTGGCATTCAGGCCATCCACCCTATTACGGGCAAACTTGTACCCGTCTGGGTCGCAAACTACGTATTGATGGATTATGGATCAGGTGCGGTCATGGCCGTTCCCGGTCACGATCAGCGAGACTGGGAATTTGCTAAAAAGTACAACCTGAAAATCGACCAGGTCATAACAGCCACTGCGGATTCAGAAGCCGTCTGCGATCTCGATAAAGAAGCCTTCACAGAAAAGGGCCCCCTGATTAACTCCGGCGAGTTTGATGGATTACCATTTGCCGAAGCCTTTGACGCCATCTCAAATAAACTGGAATCACTGGGTAAAGGCAGTCAAACAACTAACTACCGCTTGCGTGACTGGGGTGTGTCTCGTCAACGTTATTGGGGATCACCGATTCCGATGATGTATCTGGCCGACGGAGGAGAAATTCCCGTACCCCACGACAAGCTGCCCGTTCTGCTGCCAGAAGAGGTAGAGATGGATGGCGTACACTCCCCGATCAAACAAGATCCAGAGTGGCGTAAAACCGAACACGAAGGCGAAGCGGTTGAACGTGAAACGGATACTTTTGATACGTTCATGGAGTCGTCCTGGTATTACGCCAGATATACCTGCCCACAGTTTGCTGACGGCATGCTGGATAGAGAGGCGGCCAACTATTGGTTACCCGTCGATCAATATGTAGGCGGCATCGAACACGCGATTCTGCATTTACTCTATGCACGCTTCTTTCATAAGTTAATGAGAGACGAGGGTTTACTGGATAGTGACGAGCCTTTCGAAAGATTATTGTGTCAGGGCATGGTACTCAAAGACGGAACCAAGATGTCAAAGTCGAAGGGTAATACTGTCGACCCCCAGGGGTTAATCGACCAGTAC
>CAJWCA010000202.1 GCA_913020395.1 uncultured Cellvibrionales bacterium
CACTGACGGGCAACTTTGACCAACATCGTGACTGGAGGTGTATGTCTACTCAAGACAACATTAGCGGTATCTACTTAACGTTTAGGGCTAACCTTGCAAGGGCGGTGTCACACATCGTGCCGCCTAAGGAAATAGAAGATATCGTTCAGGAGACCTATGTGCGGGTCTGCCAGGTCAAACAGCCGGATGAAATCCTTCATCCGCGCTCATTTCTTATGCGTACCGCCAAAAATCTGGCCTTTGACTACCTTAAACGGGCGGAAACCCAGCGTTCGGTGAGTGCAGAGAATGAGTCGGATTATGAGGGTGCTGAAAGAGACGACCCGGTTGATGAAACCTATGACAAGGTGGCGTCGGGCGAAGAGTTTTCCCATTTCTGTGAGGCCGTGAGACAGCTGCCTCTTCAATGTCGCAAGGTATTTGTTTTGAAAAAGGTGTACGGCTATTCCCAGCGGGAAATTGCCCATGAATTAGAATTGAGTGAGAGCACCGTGGAAAAACACGTGGCCAATGGAATTAAACGCTGCACCTTCTTCATGATGCAGCAAACCGAAGGTGGTGAAGGTTTGGGGGGGCTGGCGAAGAGCCTGAGGCGGCCAACCTTGGCCCAGGCGTTCCCGCTGGACAGTTATAAACAAAAGGGGGCCGATCATGAGTAATGTTTACGCCCTGCAATCACAGGAAAAACGCTTTGACGAGGCCAGTGTTTGGATTGCACGCCTGGACAAAGAGTTGTCTGGAGACGATGAGCTGGCCTTCCAGAAGTGGATGGCGGCAGACCCGGACAATAAGAAAGTGCTGCTTAAAATGGCAGAGTTGTGGGATAAAATGGACAATCTGACACGGCTGTCGGATCTCTACCCACACGAGGCCGCTTCAGAAGAATCGCAGGCACATCGGGGTAACACTAAACGGTTTGGTGCTTATATCGCCCTGGCTGCTTCCCTGATGTTTGTTGCGGTGACAACGTTCTGGAGTGTGAGTGAAACTGAAAAAACCACTGGGCCCGCTGTCGCCTCGATGGTGGAACATGTTTACGAAACGGCTATTGGCGAACACTCAAAAGTCACATTGCCCGACGGCAGTGAGCTGGTGTTAAACACCGACAGTTTGGTGAGGGTGAATTACACCGATCAATACCGCTTGCTCATATTGGAGCGTGGTGAGTTGCATGTGCAGGTAGCTCATAATAAAGCCCGGCCTCTCAGTGTGTATGCCGCAGGCAACCTGGTTCAGGCAGTGGGCACGGCTTTCAATGTTGAGATCAACAGTGAACAAAAAATAGAGCTGCTGGTGACCGAAGGTAAAGTATTGGTGGCGGTACACCAAGGGGCTTCTGGTGACGGTGATCGAATAGTGCCTTCCGTGCTGAACGATGCGGCTGTGGCGGTATCGGCCGGTGAGCAGATTTTACTAGGCGCCTCAGAGGGTGAGGTGGTTAAAATTAACCCCGAGGAAATAAAAGTCAAACTCTCCTGGCGAGAGGGGGATCTTATCTTCAGGGGTGAATCCCTGGAGGATGCGATGGTGGAGATCAATCGCTATACTCCAGTTGAGTTTGTGATTGTGGATGAAGATCTGAAACGGGTAAGGATTGCCGGTTTGTTTCGAGCGGGTGATGTTAATGGTCTCTTGGCGGCCTTGCGAAAGAATTTTAATATTGCCCATGAGCGAACAAAGGATGGGAAAGTATTGTTAAGTCCTAACTAGTGGTAGGGCCCTGTCAGCAGCGGGGCGCTATTGCTAAACGAAAAATTAAAATAATAACAACGGTTGCGATGCATCAAAATCAGTGGTGTAGAGAAAAGATAAAACCGCTTCTTCCTGCAACAAAGGACTCACTACCGCTCGGTTTAAAATTACGGCCCCGAGCTTGTCTAACTTTTATTGTTTTTTTTCTGTGTTTGTTTCACACGAACATGGGTTTCTCCGACGACAAAAAAATTACGTTCTCGATCCCCTCCCAAAGTGCCGACCGCTCTCTGATTGAGTTTGCCGATCAAGCGGGACTCACATTGATTGTGCCTTTTGATATTATTCAGCGTAAAACCACCCATCGCCTGGTGGGTCGACATACTCTCAGTGATGCGATTCAGATCCTGCTGTTTGGCACCGGTCTTGAAGCCACTATTGAAACCAATGGCCAGCTGACGATAACCGCCGTCCCGGATATGTCTGGCGCTCCGGCGGGGCACAGGCAAAAACCCCAGGAGCGCGGGCGCTACGATTCGGAAAGTGCTGGCGACCTGGAGGCCAGTGCTTCAGTCGACTCAACTCAAGAAATTTATGGGCACTCACTTTCAAGCCCGGATGGCTCCGCAATTCTAGAGGAGGTCACGGTAACCGCCCGTCGTCGGGCAGAAAGCCTGCAGTCTGTGCCTGACACCATTGTGGCCATTTCCGGTGCAAGCGCGGAAAGAGCCAACATAACCGCCGCCCGGGACATTGCCGCAAAAATACCCAATGTTTCCCTGGTTGAATCTTTGAGCCCTACATCAACTTACATCATTGTTCGGGGAATCTCCTCCGTTCGGAATTCTGAGCCGGCAGTGGCTGTCATCATTGACGGAGTACAAGTAGGCAGTGCTTCTGAGGTCTCTCAGGCCTATTACGACATTGAGCGAATCGAATTGCTTAAAGGGCCCCAGGGAGCGCTTTATGGGCGTAATGCTCTGGGAGGAGCTTTGCTTGTCACCTCCAGAAAACCCACACAGGAAAACGAGGGTAAAATTACAGCGGGGTTCGGTGAAAACGGTTTGTTCGAACTCTCAGGTTCTGTAAGTGGCCCTATACATGAGAGTTTACTTTTTCGCTTGTCGGGCAGCCATAAATCCTTCGATGGCAATATCAAAAATGAATACTTGAGCGGCACCCTCGGTAGAAGTCAGGCGGGTGTGAGTGGCAAGTCCCCCGGCGCCTCTTACATGGATTTTGAAGAGATCGACGGCTATCGGGCCCAGTTGCTTTGGACGCCCAACGAATCAACCGCCGTTGATTACCGGTATTCCCAGAATAATCTCGAAAGTGGGGCCATGTGGTATCACAACGTTTACCGAATGGAGAGTGACCCTGATGAGACCTATGAATTTCCCGTCAATTCCAACGGCAACCCCACCGCTATTCGTACAATCGATACTCACACCCTTAAAATCGATTTTGAAACAGATCTTGGGGTGATTACATCGGTGTCTAATCTGACAGACACCAATGAGCGTTATGGTGTTGCGGGGGAGACTAAAGGCCATGACAGAACGGGTAATGTCCTGTTTTTTACCGAACCTTTTGTGAATGCTTTTTTAGACCAGTTGAGCAATCCCATTGATCAGGCATTTTTTGAAGCGGCCTTGGCCCAGGAGGCGGCGGGAAACTTTGTCGGAAGTGATCAATATTACGATATTAATACTTACTCCCAAGAGTTTGCGATCTCGGGTTTGTTGGATCATGTTCTGGCCTACAACGCGGGTATCTACTATTTAAAAACCGATCGGTCTGACACGATCAGGGCGACCTGGGAGACGCCGGGCGGGTATCCTTTTGACTGTGTGCCTACGTTTGAGGGTGGGCCGGTGATTTCGGATATGAGCTGTAATGGATTGCTGTATTCCACGCAAAACCAACAGGACAACCAGGCCTGGGCTGTTTATCTGAGTACTGATTACGAGCTCAGTGACAATCTGATGTTGACCGCGGCGCTTCGCTACGATGAGGACCAGCGCGAGGTCACACGCATTGATGGCCCAACGGTCGACACAGGGGGTTTGGGGGTGGGAAACTGCGATTCAGAGCTGGATCCCGATAACTGCGCACGTCGAGGTTCAAAAATTAAAGACACCTATTCGGCATATCAACCGAAGGTCTCCCTGGCTTATACCCCCGATTCGACACTCACCGTTTACGGCACCTACGCACGTGGTTTTCGCAGTGGTGGGTTTAATGCCTCTGGTGCTCTGTTAACCGATACCTACAGGCCAGAAACTCTGGACAGTTATGAACTGGGTATCAAGTCAACGCTGCTTGATCGAAGTTTGCGGGCGAATGTGTCGCTTTTTTATCAGGACTATAAAAATGCTCAGCAGTTTGAATTTGACGGGAATGTGTTTGTGCAGAGTCTTTACAATATTCCTAAAAGCAAAATCGGTGGGCTGGAGGCATCTCTGGAGTATGCAGCAACTGAGCGTTTAACGCTGAGTGCGGCGCTGGGTCTGATGGATTCTGAGATTGTGACGTTTGACAAACAAATTCTTCATCGCATGGAGTCTGAGTTGCATGCGAGGATTCTCAATACCGATAAGTTAGAACACGCTACGCAGGCGGCATTTGACCGAGGATTTGTGGGTTCGAAGTTGCCTAACTTTGCGCATCAAACGGCTAATTTTTCGTTTCAGCATGAGTTGCCCTTTGGTAGCGGGAATGCGTTGATCTCGCGGGTTGATTATACCCTTACGAATGATGTGTTTTGGTGGATTGATGGGGTGGATCAACAGGAGAGCCTGGGGCTGTTTGACGCTAGTGTGAGTCTGGCGATTGGGGATGATTTGGAGTTGAGGGCCTGGTGTAAGAATTGTGGGGATGTTATTTATAATTCTGAGTATTCGCCTACGGAGAGGGAGTTGTTTGGGGGGGCGGCTAAGGATTTGGCCTATCGCGCTAGAGGGCGGGTTTCGGGGTTGAAGTTGAGGTATTCTTTTTGATTTGATTTTTCCATTCTGGGTGATCTTTTTTGTGGGCACGGTCGGTGCCTTCGATCCGGCTGCTAGGTGGGGTAATGCTTTTCAAAACACGCTGTAAATACGTCCGTGTACGCTTGGAGTCGGCTCCTGCCTCCTACAGTTTTGAAAAGCATTACCCCACCTAACATCCTGAACCCCGTGCCAAATTCTTTTGGGTGAGGCGTTTACCTTTTTCTTTTTTTCCTTTCTGGTTTCTGAACTTTTCTGGGTTTTCTAATTTATTTTTCTGGGGTATGGCGGAAAAAATTGGCTGTGTCGTCTACATCACACGAGGCAAATGTTATTTGGCGTGTTTTTCCGCTGCTGCTTTGTTTTTTGGTTAACGTCACTATGTCACCCGAGGAGGGTTGAGGCTATGAATAAGAAGAATAAGTTGTCTGCTGCTATTGTGTCTGCGTTGGCGGTGGTTGTTGGTGCTGAGGCGATGGCGGAAACGCCTGCGTCGGATAACGATCGTTCTTATGGACTGGAAGAAGTTACGGTTACGGCGCGTAGGAAATCTGAGAATTTGCAGGTGGTGCCGGATACGGTGGTGGCCATTTCTTCTGATACGGTTGAGCGTGCGAATATTACTGCGGCGAGAGATGTGGCGGCGAGAATTCCGAATGTGTCGCTGGTGGAGTCTTTGAGCCCTACGTCTACCTATATTATCGTTCGGGGTATTGCGTCGGTGCGTAACTCTGAGCCGGCGGTGGCGGTGATTGTTGATGGTGTTCAAATTGGTAGTTCTACTGAGGTGTCTCAGTCTTATCATGATGTTGAACAAATTGAATTGTTGAAAGGGCCTCAGGGCGCTTTGTATGGTCGTAATGCCCTGGGCGGGGCGCTTATTGTGACCTCTAAGAAACCGACCGATGAGCTGCAAGGTAAGGTTAAGGTGGGCACGGGTGAAGACGGCCTGCGTGAGGTGACCGGGTCTTTGAGTGGGCAGTTGACTGATGGACTGCTGTTCAGGGTTGCTGGCAGCCACAAGAGTTTTGATGGCAACATTGAAAACGAATTTTTGAGTGATGTGCTAACGAGAAGTGGCGGTGCGGTGACTGGGCCGAAACCCAGCAATTCTTACATGGACTTTGAAGAAAATAATGACTTGCGTGTGCAGTTGTTATGGGAGCCTTCGGATACCACGGCGATCGATTATCGCTATTCTGAAAACGATATTGAAAGTGGTGCCATGTGGTATCGGAACATTTATCGTTTAGAAAGTGATCCGGATGTGACCTATGAATTACCTGTGAATTCAAACGGTAATCCTACCGCCTATCGAGGCATTGATACTCATACTGTCAAGATTGATCACGACCTTGGCTTTGGTACGCTGACTTCGATTACGAATGTCACGGATACTAATGAACGTTATGGTCTGGCGGGTGAGACAAGAGACCATGACCGGACGGCGAATGTTTGGTTTCACACTCAGCCCTTTGTACAGGAAATGGTAGATAGTTTTGACAATCAGGTTGATGTGGATTTTTTCTCTGGCGATCTAGGGGCTGTGTTGGGTGGCACATTTGTGGGTAGTGACCAATATTATGATGTGCAGACCTTTTCTCAGGAATTCCGTTTCTCGGGTGAGTTGAACGATGATTTGGACTATATCGTGGGTGCCTATCTGCTGGAGACTGAACGTAAAGATACCATTCGTGCAACCTGGGAAACACCGGACGGTGTGGCATTTGATTGTGCGCCAAAATACGATGGCGGCCCTTCTATAACAGACTTTGCCTGTAACGGTTTGTTGTTCTCAACCCAGAATGTTCAGGACAATACGGCTTGGGCGGTATTCTTCAACGCAGATTACCAAATCAGTGATGAACTGACTTTGACACTCGCGGGACGTTACGACGAAGATCAGCGTACGGTTACTCGTCTCGACGGTCCAACGGTGGATACGTTTGGTTTGGGTGTGGGTAATGTCGGGGCCGATTGTGATTCCGTTGCAGACCCTGAAAACTGTTCGCCCAGTGGCTCAAAAATATCCGAGACCTTTAGTTCGTTCCAACCAAAGGTATCGCTGGCTTACACACCTAATGAGCAAATGACCTTTTACGGTACTTATGCGCGCGGTTTCCGCAGTGGTGGGTTTAATGCTTCCGGTGCTCTGCTGACGGATACCTACGATGCTGAAACTCTCGACAGCTTTGAGTTGGGTATCAAGACAACTCTGATGAATGACCGTTTGCGTGCGAACTTTGCGATGTTCTACCAAGACTATGAAAATACGCAGCAGTTCGAGTTTGACGGCAACGTATTTGTGCAGAGTTTGTATAACATTCCCGAAACGGAAATTAGTGGTATCGAAGGCAGCATTGATTTTGCCGCCACTGAAAATCTGACGGTAAATTTTGCTTTTGGCCTGATGGACTCGTCAGTGGTTCAGTTTGATGAAGAGCTGAAAAACAATATGCAATCCGAACTCTATGCCCGTAATACCAACACCGTGAAATTGCCAGAGGCGACCCAGGCCGCATTTGATCGCAATTTTGAAGGGGCTCATCTGTCGAACTTTGCGCACACCACCATGAATCTTGGGTTGGAGCACGAGATGGCGGTTTGGGAAAACGGCACTTTGATTACCCGTGTTGACTACAGCTTCACCGATGATCTGTACTGGTGGCTTGACGAACAGGATGTTCAAGATCCTTTAGGTCTGGTGTCAGCGAGTATTGGTCTGGCCATTGGTGAAAACATTGAACTACAGCTTTGGTGTAAAAACTGTACCAATGAGATCTATGACTCTGAATTCTCTCCGAACGAAAGAGAGTTATTTGGTGGCGCTGCCAAAGATCTTGCGTACCGCGCACGCGGACGCACCTCTGGTCTTAGGCTGAACTATACGTTCTAGTTGTTCTTTCTCTCTGTTGGCCTTGGCAATAGCGACATCTGTCCTATTGCCGTTTTTTTTAAGAGGTGAATCTATGTCACAGCAAAATATTACAGAACTTGATCGCAAGCGGCTTTTCTGGATAGGACAGCTTTCCATTTTCACTATTGGCTTGGCTTTTGCCATTCGAGCTACCATCGCACCTGATTTACAGACCGACATTTACAATCAACTCGACCTGGCCAACTCCGCGGCAATGGTCGGCGAAGCGTTAGGACTCACCTTTGCGGGTTTTGCTTTTACGCTGCTATTTGGCAGTGCATTGGTGGACTGGATGGGCATGAAAAAAATGCTACTCCTTTCGGCTTTGGGGTATGTCCTGGGTTCGATTTTGATTTTGGTCGCTTCATTATTGCCAGTCACTCCCTTTGTTTCCTGGTTGGTACTGGCTGTATTTGCCATGGCGATTGCAGGGTTATTTGTGGCTCTTCAGAGCGGCTCGGAAACGTCTTCGATACTTTCCGCAGCGATTGTTTTGTTGTTGTTAATATCTTCGGCGTGGTCGTTTTTTCGTGGTAAAAAACGGTGGCAATACTGTCTGAAGGATTTGCATATTTGGCATTTAGCGCATCACTTCCTTTACTTATGTTAATCTTATAGTTGAGTTGATGTTGGTTAATGTAATAGACCTTATTCGCAAAATAAAGGCTATCAATGAAGCAAAAAAAGAAGCCGATAAAGGTATCTTCATTT
>CAJWCA010000203.1 GCA_913020395.1 uncultured Cellvibrionales bacterium
TTGGCACCTTGGTTTCCGCCTCCTCAATAAAGTGGCTCACCGGGACCCCGCTACTGCAGGACTATATCGCACCCAATGGCACAGCCAGAACCTTCTGCAAAACATGTGGTTCCAGTTTGGGGTTTCGTGTTAAGGATGCGCCGATAAGCGAGATAGAAATTGCGATCTCGACATTTGATGAGAAAATTCCGGTGGAGATTGAAGCGCATATTTATACTAATTATAAAGCTACATGGTCTGAAATTTCAGATACATTGCCACAGTATGGTGAGGGTCGAGGTTAGTAGATTCAGGGGCAATATCAATGAGAAAAAGGGACCTTATTCACTGGCTACAAAACGATTCATCCAGAATGCATGCGCTGCATACTGCCGGCGAACTCGGCCTGAATGACTGGTGTTTAGCTGCTGGTTTTGTGCGTAATCTTGCATGGGACAAGATGCATGAGTACACAGTGCCAACCGTGTTAAATGACATCGACTTAATCTATTTTAACCCCTCAGATACATCCATTGAAAAGGATGCAGAGTTAGAGTGCATACTTCGTGAGCGCTCTAGCCACCCCTGGTCAGTAAAGAATCAGGCGAGAATGCACATGCGCAATGGCGATAAGGCCTATACCTCAACGGAAGACGCAATGAGTTACTGGGTGGAAGTTGAAACCGCCGTTGGCGCCAGGCTTGGGCCGCTCACACATGAGCTTGAGATTGTTGCTCCATTTGGAGTGGGGAGTCTTTTCGAAAATACCATCACACTGAATGCGAAGCGGAAAAACCAAGAGATTTCTATACGCGGGTTGCAGCAAAAAACTGGTGTGAAATCTGGCCGCGCCTAGTCTTGGTTTTATAGGGGGGATACGCGGTTCCATGCAGCTAACAAGAATTGACGCGGCTATTGAACCCCTCACTGCAAAAAGCCTGAGGCTGGGTAGCGGTGCGGCGACTGCCTCAGCCTAATATCGGTTGACAATGATTCTGGTGTTGATTAAGATCCCCGCACCGAATGACGAATCGTCACTAAAGACATGGCACCCAAACTCATAGAAGAGCACAGCTTTCAGGCCCGCGAGCAGGATATTCTTGACGCAACCATAGGCCTGATTGATGAATATGGCATCGAAAGCATCACCATGGACAAGGTGGTTGCTGCGGTCCCCTATTCGAAAGGCACGGTATATAAGCACTTCCTGGGGAAAGAGGACCTGTTTCTGGCGATTGGCAATCAAGCGATTAAGGTGATGCATGACCTGTTTGGCCGGTCTGCACGCTATGAGGGCAGCACAAGAGAGCGCATGTTGCTTCTCAATATCTCGTATTTGATTTATGCGATTCTGCACCCCGCATTGTTCAAATCCATGCAGTGTGCAAAAAGCCCCAGTGTGTATGGCAAGTGCAGTGAACAAAGGCTGCAGGAGCAGCAGCTGCTTGAGTCAAAGGTCATGGAAACCATTACAGATATTGTTGAAGCAGCGGAGGCGTGCAATCAGCTCAAGGTGCCGGCACACATGACACCGCAACAAGTCTGTTTTTCCACCTGGACCATAGGTTTTGGCGCCATTTCGCTGCTGGCGGGCGAATTGGATCAATGTAGTGGCAGTGAAAATTTGATTGTCGAGCGGGAAATGCTCAATCAATACAATGTATTACTTGATGGTTATCAGTGGTTACCGCTGAGCAAAGACAAAGATTACGAGACGGCACTTCAAGTTGCCTTAAAAACCGTTTTCCCGGGTGAGTTATTGTTGCTCAAGGGAAAAGGGCGAGAGTTTAATTTTAGTTAGTCGCCAGGCAAAAGCTTGGTTAAATTTTTTTAGTATACGCGGCGTATGACAGCCGTTTTTTTAGCGTTCAGGGTGACGTTTCGTCACTCTAAACAATGAGTTTCAGCGGTGTTCACGCCGTTTTTTTTAGCATGTGTAGTGACGATTCGTCATTCAGGAGAAATCATGAGAGATAAAGTGTTTGGCTTTATGGGAAGGCACCCACTGTGGGTCATTCTTGTTAGTTTGGTATTTGTTTTTGTCGCCGCGTCGGGCGCGCAAAAGCTAACGTTTAAAAGCGACTATCGGGTGTTTTTTGGTGAAGACAATCCGCAGTTGGTGGCTTATGAATCGATGCAAAATATTTACAGTAAAAGTGACAACGTCTCTTTTGTGGTGGTGCCGGCCAATGGTGATGTCTTTACCGCTGAGCATCTGCAGGCGCTTAAGGAGCTGACCAAAGAGGGATGGCAAGTGCCGTATTCCACTCGGGTAGATTCTGTTACTAATTTTCAATATACCTTCGCTGAAGAAGACGACATGATCGTTGAAGATCTGGTGATGGATACCCGAAATTTATCAGCGGCTGATCTGAATAAGATCAGAGAGGTTGCCCTGAACGAACCGTTGCTGGTTAACAAAATTGTGTCTGGCGAAGGGCATGTATCGGTTGTGAACGTGAACGTGCAGCTGCCCGGAATTGACCCCGGAACAGAAGGTCCTGAGGTTGCCGCCTTTGTTCGAGACATGAAGACAAAATTTTTGGCTGACAACCCGGGCACCACCGTGCACCTGTCGGGCATGGTGATGATGAACAACGCCTTCAATGAAGCCGCAATGGGCGATGGCAGCACACTGGTGCCCTTGATGTTTTTGATTGTGATTGTGATTATTGGGGTATTGCTTCGCACGATTTCAGGCACATTTGCCACCGTGCTGATCATTATTACCAGCATTGCCACCACAATGGGAATTGCCGGTTGGATGGGGTTCTATTTAACAGGGCCATCGTCTTCTGCGCCTACCATGATCATGACCCTGGCGGTCGCCGATTGTATTCACATTTTGACCACCATGTTTTATGAAATGCGTCATGGTGCCGACAAGAAGACTGCCATTGCAAAGAGTTTAAAACTTAACTTTCAGCCTATTTTCCTGACCAGTATTACCACTGCGATCGGCTTTTTAAGCATGAATTTCTCAGATTCACCACCGTTTCGTGATCTGGGTAATTTAGTGGCCATGGGTGTGATGTTGGCGTTTGTATTCTCTGTGACTATCTTCCCGGCCCTGCTGCGGGTGCTTCCACTTCGCACCAAGCTAAATAAGGCCAGTGACAAAGACCCTATGACCGCGGTTGCCCGTTTTGTGATTAATCGCAGAAAATTATTGCTGCCCTTAACCAGTGTCATCATTATTGCGTCCACTCTGTTCATTCCAAACAATGAGCTGAATGATAATTTCGTGGAATATTTTGATCACACCGTACCTTACCGGGTAGGCACCGATTTCATGCAGGAAAACCTGTCTGGCATGACCTTGATGGAAATATCGGTAGAGTCGGGTGAGAGCAATGGCATCAACGATACCGTCTATTTGCAGACCCTGGCCGATTTCAGTGAGTGGTTAAGGCAGCAAGCTGAGACCGATCATGTGAATACCATTACCGATACGTTAAAACGCCTGAACAAAAACATGCATGGCGATGATCCCAATTGGTATAAATTACCAAGCAATCAGGAAATGGCCGCGCAGTATCTGTTGCTCTATGAAATGTCGCTGCCCTACGGTTTGGATTTGAACAATCAGCTCAATGTTGACAAATCCTCCTCTAAGATTGTTGCTACGTTTGAGAACTTAACCAGTAACGAAATGATCGACTTGGAAACACGTATTCAGGCTTGGTTTGCCAGTAACGCCAGCCAATACAATGCCGTGATCGCAAGCCCCAGTTTGATGTTTGCACACATTGGCCAGCGCAGTATTTACAGCATGTTGATTGGCACAACAGCGGCCTTGTTTGTAATTTCATTGATGTTGGGTTTTGCCCTCAGAAGCTGGAAGTTTGGCCTCATCAGTTTGTTGCCTAACCTGATTCCTGCCGGTGTAGCCTTTGGTGTTTGGGGTTTGCTCGACGGTCAAATTGGTTTGAGTCTGTCGGTTGTTATTGGCATGACCCTGGGCATTGTGGTTGACGACACCGTTCACTTCTTGAGCAAATATTTGCACGCTCGTCGAGAAGATGGTGCGAACCCTGAGAAAGCCGTTACCTATGCCTTTGGGAATGTGGGCAGTGCACTCTGGATTACCACCCTGGTACTGGTTGCAGGATTCTCGGTGCTGGCACAGTCGTCCTTTAGCCTCAACGCCGACATGGGATTGCTCACGGCCATCACCATATTTATCGCGCTGGCTGTTGATTTCCTCTTCCTGCCGCCGCTGCTCATGGCCATTGAAGGAAAACGGAAACCCGCAGAAACAATTGACGCCCCTTTAAGCGACTTGTCACTGAGTCAATGAATGAAATTTTGGAGAATTATTATGTTTATTAAACGAAATCTTACTGCCCTGGTGGCTACCCTGGCCTTATCATTTGGCTCGCAATCGGCGATCTCTGAGTCGGTAAACGCTCAAGAAGCAGAGGCGATGGGCCTAAAAATTTCCATCGAGGCAAAAAACCGTGATACGGGTTGGCTCGACAATACCTCTAATATGCAGATGATTCTGCGTAACAAACAGGGTCAGGAAAGTATCCGGGAAATTAAAACCAAAACCTTGGAACTGTTGGACGACGGTGATAAGAGTTTGACCATATTTGATAAGCCGAGAGACGTAAAAGGCACCTCATTTTTGAGCTTCTCACATACGGTTGGCAATGACGACCAGTGGTTGTATTTGCCTGCATTGAAACGTGTGAAGCGCATTTCTTCTCGCAATAAATCAGGGCCTTTTATGGGGTCAGAGTTCTCATTTGAAGATTTGAGCTCCTTTGAAATCCCCAAATACAGCTATAAATACCTTGGCGACGAAACCGTTAATGGATTGGATAGCTTTAAGATTGAGCAATACCCAGTGGACGAGAACTCGGGTTATACCCGTCGTATTGCCTGGATTGATAAAGCGGAATACCGGGTGCTTAAAGTGGACTTCTACGACCGTAAGGATTCCTTGCTGAAAACGCTGGCTTATAACGACTACAAGCAATACCTCAATAAGTTCTGGCGTGCAGACCATGCATTGATGACCAATCATCAAAATGGCAAGAGCACAGAGCTGCGTTGGACCAATTATGCCTTTAAAACAGGCCTGCAAGATGCAGACTTCAACAGAAATACTTTAAAGCGTGCGCGTTAATACGATGAATCGGGTAATTACAACAACGGCGGCTGTGTTAGGTCTCACGACCTTGCTACAGCCGTTTACCAGTGCCGTGGCGGACTATGAGCTCTCGGGGAAGTTGGGTTTTGAACAGCGGATTTTTATTAATGATAGCCGCTACGAACACCAGCTTGAGAATACCCAGGCCTCTGTGTTTATTGAACCTGAGTTTTACTGGGAGTGGGGTGGCGGGAATGACAGTGTCACCTTTAAACCCTATTACCGACAGGACGAGTTCGACGATGAACGAAGCCATTTTGATATCCGAGAGCTCTCTTATGTGCACGCCAGTGACAGTTGGGAATTGAGGGCGGGTATTCGCAAAGAGTTTTGGGGGGTGACTGAATTTCAGCACCTGGTCGATGTGATCAACCAGACAGATAGTGTTGAAGACATTGACGGCGAAGATAAGCTGGGCCAACTCATGCTCAACCTGTCGCTGGTGCGAGACTGGGGCATTGTTGATCTTTATTTATTGCCCGGGTTCAGGGAGAGAACCTTTGGTGATGAAAATAGCCGACTACGTGGGCCCTTGGTGGTGGATAACAACAACATCACCTATGAGTCTTCAGAGGAGGATAAACACCTCGATGTGGCTGTTCGTTGGTCGCAGACGGTAGGGAGCTTTGACCTTGGTGCTTATTGGTTTCATGGCACCAACCGAGAGCCTGTGTTAACGCCTGTTTTTGAAGGCGACACCGTTGTCTTAAATCAATACTACAACCAGATGGATCAATTCGGCTTTGATGCTCAGGCAACCTTGGGTGATTGGCTGTGGAAATTTGAAACTATCTTCCGCAGCACCCATGAAGACGATTTTTGGGCAACACAGGCGGGTTTTGAATATACCTTTATTGGGGTGCTGGATAGTAATGTTGATGTAGGTTTACTGGCTGAATATGGCTGGGACTCCCGCGGCGATGATGACGAGACCGCTATTGGCGTTGCCACGCAAAATGATCTCTTCCTCGGGGGCCGAATCGCGTTTAATGATATGCAAAGTACAGAAGTGTTGTTTGGCCTGGGCAGCGATCTGGACCATAGCGCTTTTAGTTTTTTGATTGAAGCCAACAGGCGTATCGGTGAAAACTTTAAGGTGAGCCTCGATGTTCGGTTTTTCCAGAGTTCTGATCCATCGGACCCTTTGTATAGCATTCGAGAGGATGACCTTATGCAGTTGGGTGTGGAGTATTATTTTTAATTGACCAGGCGTTGCGCAGGCGATACTCACTGGGGCTGAGGCCGAATTTGTCGGTGAAAAAATGATTAAACGAACTTTGTTCTTTGAAACCCAGCATCTGGCTGACTTCAAAGGCGGTCATTTTGGTATAACGCAAATAATCTTCCGCCAGTCTCGCCCGCGCCGTGTTTAACAGTTGTTGGAAACTGCTGCCTTCCTGCGCCAGTCGGCGCTGCAGTGTTCTGGCGGTCATGTGGTAGTGCTTTGCAACGGCCGCCAAACTTGGGTTGCCATCGGCAAGAACGGCCTCCAGGTAGTGATTAAGTTGATGTGACAAAGGGGCCGTGGTAACGCCGGTTTTTGCATGGCTACTGGCCAGTGGCGTGAACAGCGACTGGGTGTGTTGAACCGTTAAATTAACGGGCAGGGCGAGCACTTCATCGGCCACCAAAATACTGTTGTAGGGTTGATCGAAGTAACAGGTGCTGCGACAAATGCGGCGGTATTCTGCCATCGACGTGGTGGCGGGGGCGCTGTGCATAAACGTTGCCTCCATCACCGGAATGGGCCTGCCGGCCAGACGCTGGGCAAAATGAATAATTCCCGCCAATACACTTTCAACAATTTCTCTTACCTGAGGGTGCCGCTGGTAGTGGCAGCGCCAAACAAAGCGAATGTAGCCGGGTTCCTGATAAACCTGTGAGTGCCCGAGTGTATGCACCAAGCCTTCCAGTGCCAGCACTTGTTCGGTTGCCTGCCCCAGGTTGTCGGCATTGAGCATGGCGCGCCCCAAAACGTCGAAGGTTGAGGCGTGCATGTGCTGGCCAATGTGCAAACCAAAATGGGGGTCACCGGTAATGGTTTGTGCGGCTTTCAAGAGGCGCAGGTAGCGCTCAATCGAAATCTTGTCTGGCGGGTGGCAGAGCCAAATGAGTGAAACATCACAGGATTTTGCCAGTGTCTCAAGGTTTCCCTTTTGCGCGGCATAAGCCTCCAACAGGGCCTGGATATAAAGGCCGACCACAAACTGTTCCGAATCCGGTCGAATGTCGTTTGCATCGGCAGTGGCTTGCGGTAAATGTGTATTCATCTGGCAATTGGCATAGTTAATCAAATTTATGTCGTGATTAAACAATCCTTCAAGCTTACGGGGCCATACACTTCTGGTCAATACACTCAATGTATCGGCTCAATGTAATGAAGGAATGAACCATGCTCGATGAAGCAACCGCCGCGATTATCACACCCTTGCCACACTTCCGGCAGGCGAGAACCGCAAACACCGCCACACATCGCCTCGAACTGATGCGTGCAGCGGCCACCGATTTGCGAGATGTTTTATTGGCGGGCCCCCGTGTGCGTTATTACCGCAGCATGGAGCTCGTGCGTGTGCCTTACCCCACGAAATTTGCCTTTCTCAATTGCAGGGTGTTGCCGCAGCCGTTCATTCATATTCTCAACCGTTTGTTTGTGGTGCAGGTGGATACTCAGGAAGGGGTTAAAACACTGCTCTTGTCGCCCTCCGACGTATCCGCCAATGCCGAAACCCCTTACTTCAAGCAGATGGTAGAGCGCTTCGGTCGCTTCGAGGAAACCTTCAAACGCTTCCTGTCTCCGCAACTGAACACGGTAGAAACCTGCCTGCAGCAATTGGGCATTGCCCCTGAGAGCATCGACTTTATTAGTTATGATCACTTGCACACTCAGGACATTCGCCGTTGGTTAGGCACTCACCGGCAGCCCGGTTTATTCCCCAATGCCAAATTATTGGTGATGGAGGACGAATGGCAGGCGGCGAAACACTTGCTGCCACCGCTTTACGACTGGTACTGCCCCAACGGTATAGACGGGGTGCCCGAGGAAAAAATTGTGCGCCTCAATGAGGATGTGATGATTGGCGACGGCTTTGCCATTGTTAAAACCCCCGGG
>CAJWCA010000204.1 GCA_913020395.1 uncultured Cellvibrionales bacterium
ATTCCACACCGTATTAAGGAGCTGGCAAAATGCTAGAAAAAATACTGATCGCCAACCGCGGCGAAATTGCCCTGCGGATTCTTCGAGCTTGCAAAGAGATGGGCATCAAAACTGTCGCTGTGCACTCACAAGTCGACCGCAACCTGATGCACGTTCGCCTCGCGGACGAATCCGTTTGTATCGGTCCCAATCCATCACCACAAAGCTACCTGAACATCCCGGCCATTATCAGCGCGATGGAAATTACCGATTCCGTGGGCGTTCACCCCGGCTACGGATTTCTTGCGGAGAACGCTGACTTTGCTGAACAAGTTCAAAAAAGTGGTTTTGTATTTATTGGTCCCGATGCAGACGTTATTCGCCTGATGGGCGACAAGGTGTCCGCCATTCAAGCCATGAAAAAGGCTGGTGTTCCCACAGTTCCTGGGTCTGATGGCCCCCTGCCCGACAACAAAGAACGCTGCCACCAAATTGCTCGCGATATTGGCTACCCCATTATCATCAAGGCGGCAGCTGGAGGCGGAGGTCGGGGCATGCGCGTTTGTCATTCCGAAGCCGCGCTCTATAACTCAATCCATGTTACCAAGGCCGAAGCAAAAGCGGCGTTTGGTGATGACACCGTCTACATGGAAAAGTTTTTGCAGACTCCTCGCCACGTAGAAATACAGATACTCTCTGACGGTCAAGGTAATGCCGTGCATCTGGGTGATCGAGACTGCTCCCTTCAGCGCCGCCACCAAAAAGTACTGGAAGAAGCTCCAGCACCCGGCATTCCAGACGATGTTCGTCAGGCAACGGCCGAGGCGTGTGTAAAAGCCTGTATCGATATTAAATACCGAGGCGCTGGCACATTCGAATTTCTCTATGAAAATGGCAAGTATTATTTCATTGAAATGAATACTCGCATTCAGGTTGAGCACCCTGTCACCGAAATGGTGACCGGTATCGACCTTATCAAGGAGCAAATTCGAGTCTGTGCGGGTGAAAAACTCTCTATCAAGCAGGAAGATATCGAAATTAAGGGCCATGCCTTTGAGTGCCGAATCAATGCGGAAGACCCCAAAACGTTCATGCCCTGTCCTGGCCCCGTGAATCAATTTCACGCACCGGGAGGCCTTGGCGTTAGAGTAGAATCCCACTTATACAGCGGCTATCAAGTTCCACCCAACTACGACTCCATGATTGCTAAGATCATTACCTTTGGTGACGATCGTGAAACGGCCTTGAGCCGCATGCGCACAGCACTGGACGAGTTGGTGATTGATGGCATTCGCACCAATACACCACTGCAACAAGACCTGGTCCGCGATACCGCTTTTGGTGAGGGCGGTGTAAACATCCACTACCTGGAGAAAAAACTGGGGCTTTAGTTGCCCTGTTTAATCCCTGATGCCCTGGCTTCAACTGATCGTTAATAGCTCCCGCAAATACGCTGCCTCTCTAGAGGATGCAGTGTTAGCGGCGGGAGCGATTTCTGTCACCCTGCAAGATAACGCAGACCAACCCATTCTGGAGCCAGCCCTGGGCGAAACGCCACTGTGGAATGAGACGCGCCTTACCGGCCTGTTTGATGCCGAAGTTGATACTGAGCGTGCAATGGACACAATTAGATCTCGCTTCGGCAACCCCCTGCCCGATTACCGCTGGGAACAATTGGAAGACAAAGATTGGGAAAGGGAGTGGATGCAAAACTACCACCCCATTTGCTGCGGCGACAGACTCTGGATCTGCCCGAGCTGGAAGGAGCCACCGGAACCGGATGCGGTTAACTTGATGTTAGACCCAGGATTGGCATTTGGCACAGGCACACACCCCACCACATTCCTCTGTCTCCAGTGGATTGACCAGCAAACAATGACGGGTAAAACACTGATTGATTTTGGCTGCGGCTCTGGCGTCTTGGGAATTGCAAGTTTGTTGCTCGGTGCCAACAAGGTCACCGGCGTAGACATTGATCCACAGGCGCTGCTGGCAACAGCAGAGAACGCAAAACGCAATCAATTGCCAGCCGATGTGATGCCGGTTTATTTGCCTGCAGACTGCCCGTCAGACCCAGCTGATATCATGTTAGCCAACATTCTGGCTGGCCCCCTGGCGGAGCTTGCTGTTACATTGAACGCGCTAACAAAGCCTGGTGGACAACTATGTCTATCTGGTATTTTGGTCAGCCAGGCCGAGACGGTTATGGCGGCCTACAAAGAATGGTTCACCTTTGACCCCATCGAATCACAGGAAGAGTGGGTTCGCCTAACGGCCACTAAAAAAACAGGATAAAAGCCAACCATGACGGAAATGGTTACACGCTGCCCGGAATGCGAAACCTCCTTTCGACTCAAACCTGCACATCTGAATACCGCCAGTGGCGCGGTGCGGTGCGGCTCATGCCTTCACATTTTTGTTGCCAGAGACCACCTGGTAAGCCGACCAATAAAAAAAACTGCGCCACCACCCACTGAAACCCAAGCGCCCACAGCGTCAGAAACAAGCGACTCAAGCAAGCCCGCCTCCCGGGGGCCCAGCTCCGTTCAAAACATAGCTATTGGCAGCGGACCACCTGCAGACACAGGCGAGTCCCTCGAGTCGACACAAGAGCCGGCACAGAAGTCGGACACAAACGAAACCACCACCGAACAAGACTGGCAAATGCCCGTCATCGATATTGACATTGAATTTGGGGATAACGAGAAGCTCAGCAACGAAGACTTTATTCCTGCACAAAAGACATCCGAGACCAGCCACCTGGAGACAGACAAAACCGAAGAGGATGAGGAGCTTTCACAAACCTGGCAAATGCCAGTCATCGACATTGATATAGAGTTTGGGACCAGCGAAACCCCAGAAAAGATTGATGAAGTCACGCAGACCTGGCAAATGCCCGCGATTGATATTGCTGATACTCCCACAGACACCAATACCCCGAGTGGACTGACGGACGAGCAAGCTGACGGCGAGACAGATGACCTGGAATCGACATGGACCATGCCCTCTATTAGCGAGCCCCTCGATGGCGAGCCCCTCGATGGCGAGCCCCTCGATGGCGAGCCCCTCGAAATCCAAACACCCGAACCGGACGAGGCACCCTCAGAGCATGAGATAGCGCTTGCGGCAAGCTGGGATGACCCAAGCCTGGATGAAGGCAGCCCGTTCGCAGATTGGGATATGCCTTCCATTGACGCTCAGGCACAAACTCCTGAGCATGCACCTTCATCAGATTGGCATTTCCCCGAGAGTGATGATGAGACTGACTCAGGCTGGGAAATTCCCACCGTAGATTCAGACCCCAAAATGCAACAGGCATTTACCTTCAGCGAGAGCTTTTTAGAGGCCACGGGTCACAATCAACCTTCCAACGCAGATGAGGGTGCCGCTGAGGACGACAGCGAAATTCCCGCCTATGACGAAGACGAATCCTGGGCGACCAACCTGCTTGAAGAGCTAGAGGAAGACGAAACAGCCCTGACGTCGACCGAACCCCAACAAGAATCCAGCGTGGCCATCACAAGCTCCGAGGACCTCCCTCCTCTCAGTGCAGAACCTGATACTCACCAGCAAAGTTGGGCGGATCAAATTGAACCTGATGCGCTAGAGATCGAAATTCCCCCACAAAAAAGAACCGGGAAAGCCAAATTGTTATGGGCATGCCTCTCCTTCGTCGCGGCGCTGACCCTGGGCCTGCAGTTCGCCTACATGAATTTTGAGCCTTACAGCAGAATTGAACCCTGGCGCACCTGGTACGGCAAAGTCTGCGAAACCAACCTTTGTACACTGCCGCCCAGCGGCGACCTCAGTAAGATGAAAGCTTACAATCTCGTCGTGCGCAGCCACCCCGACAAACCAAAGGCACTGATTGTCGACGCCATTATTCTAAACACTGCCGACTTTGAGCAGCACTACCCCGATCTTGAGCTCAGCTTTAGCGATACCGCCAACAAAGTGCTGGCCTCCCGCCGGTTTACGCCCGCCGAATATCTGGCGGGCGAGCTGGCAGGCCACACACAAATGCCCACAGACCAGCCCATTCACCTCTCATTGGAGATTGTTGACCCAGGCCCTGAGGCCCTTGGATACAGCATTCACATCCGCTAATTCCGGTTTTTATGCACGGCATCAATGAGAAGCCTAAAAAAACAACAATTTGTGCAATTTCTGCTTTCCTAGTAGCCATCCAAACAGGTAGAATAGCGGCCCTTTTCGGCAAAAACGTACAAAAAATAGCCTAACCACTGCCGATCGGGAACCGTACTAAAGAGTGCTATCGCACCAACTACTACAAACACGGGAATTAGACCGACAACCAAGCTCGGTTTGCACATAGGAAATTGGGGTAAAATATTGATTCACATAGGTCCCTACGACATCGATAGCCAGGTGGTTCTCGCCCCTATGGCTGGTGTTACCGACAGACCTTTCCGGCAGCTATGCAGGAAACTGGGTGCCGGGTTAGTAGTGTCTGAAATGGTGACATCCGATATCCGTCTCTGGAACAGCCCCAAATCTCGCACCCGCCTGAACCACGAAGGCGAAGTTGGACCTCGATCCGTTCAAATTGCCGGCGGCGACCCGGACATGCTTGCTCGTGCCGCACAGGCGAATGTTGAGCGAGGCGCAGAGATTATTGACATCAACATGGGCTGCCCCGCCAAAAAGGTCTGCAAGAAGGCGGCGGGCTCGGCGCTGCTGCAAGATGAGCGTCTGGTAGAAAACATATTAAATACCGTCACCCGTGCAGTGGATGTACCGGTGACACTAAAGATTCGCACCGGCTGGAACCCCGAAAACAGAAACGGCGTGCGTATTGCCAAAATTGCCGAAGACGCGGGTATTGCCGCGCTGGCAGTTCACGGCAGAACACGCGCTTGTCGATTTCAGGGATCAGCCGAATACGATACCATTGCCTCCATTGTGAACGCGGTCGATATGCCCGTCTTTACCAATGGCGACATTGATTCGCCGCAAAAGGCCAAACAGGTGCTGGACTACACGGGTGCCAGCGCCGTCATGATTGGCCGGGCGGCACAGGGAAGACCTTGGATTTTCCGCGAAATTGAGCATTTCCTAAAAACTGGAAAGCTTCTTCCGGAACCCTCTCTACAGGAAGTCAGAGACATACTTATTGCGCATTTGCGCGAACTTCATCGCTTTTATGGCGAATATATGGGGCTGCGTATCGCTCGCAAACACGTGGGGTGGTATTTAAAAACACTGGCCTGCGGCGAGATTTTTCGCAAGACCTTTATTCAACTAGAAACAGCTACGGAACAACATGCCAGCGTTCAGGACTATTTTGAACGACTGATAACTCAAGAGGACATGGCGGCATGAACACAGCAGAACCATTAATGGCGGATGCGCCAGCGGATATTACAAACGCTGCGGCAGTAGAAGCATTTTCCAGCATTGACCACAATCAATCTCTACGGGATTGTGTTGAACAGGCCATGGATAATTATTTCAAACATCTCGACGGACAAGCCGTCACTGAAGTCTACGACATGGTATTGGCCGAAGTAGAAGCGCCAATGCTAGAGGTTGTGATGAAATATACCCGCCATAATCAAACCAAAGCCGCTCAGGTTTTAGGCCTTAACAGAGGCACCTTGCGCAAGAAATTAAAACAATACGGTTTACTATAAATCGCATTGAGATCACAAAAAAGGGGAGGCATATGTCGCCCCTTTTTCATTTCAATTGTTAGACCAGATTTTTTAATTGCCACAACACCTCCCTGTCACTCTTTTCACGGAACCCTAGATTCATGACCCACACCACTGATCTTGTTCAGGTAAAACGCGCGCTGATTAGCGTCTCCGACAAATCCGGCATTGTTGAATTTGCCCAGGGCCTTCACGCCCAGGGAATTGAGATATTGTCTACCGGAGGCACCTACAAGCTACTGAAGGAACAAGGCATAGACGCCCGCGAAGTGTCGGATTACACACAATTTCCAGAAATGATGGACGGCCGAGTTAAAACGCTCCACCCCAAAATTCACGGCGGCATTCTAGCTCGCCGCGGTGTCGATGACGAGGTGATGGAAGCCCACGGTATTAATGCGATCGACATGGTGGTTGTCAATCTATACCCATTCAGCCAAACCGTTGCCGATCCCAACTGCAGTCTGGAAGACGCCATCGAAAATATCGATATCGGCGGTCCAACCATGGTGCGTGCTGCCGCCAAGAACAATGCATTTGTTAACATCGTTGTTAACGCTGCCGATTACAGCGATATCCTTACTGAAATGCAGACAAACAATGGCTGCACGTCTCAGGCAACCCGTTTTGATCTCGCGATAAAAGCTTACGAACATACCGCAGCGTATGACGGCGCTATTGCCAACTATTTTGGCCGCCAGGTACCCGGCGGCAGTGAAGACTTCCCTCGCACATTCAACAGCCAGTTTACTAAAGCGCAGGAAATGCGATACGGCGAAAACCCACATCAAAAAGCTGCGTTCTATGTAGAGAGCAATCCACAGGAAACCAGTATTGCCACAGCCACACAGCTGCAAGGCAAAGAGCTTTCTTATAATAACGTTGCGGATACCGATGCAGCACTGGAAACGGTCAAGCAGTTTGACCAGGCCGCTTGCGTAATTGTAAAACACGCAAACCCCTGTGGTGTTGCCGTTGCAGCAGACATCAAGAGCGCCTACAACCTCGCCTATGCCACCGACCCTGAATCGGCCTTCGGCGGTATTATTGCATTCAACAGAGAGCTGGATGCTGAAACGGCCTCGGCCATTGTTGAGCGTCAGTTTGTGGAAGTCATTATCGCGCCAAGCGTTAGCCAGGCCGCCGTCGATGTGGTTGCGGCCAAAAAGAATGTGCGCCTGCTTTCATGTGGCGAATTTAAAACTCAGCAATCCCGGAGCCTCGATTACAAGCGAGTCAACGGAGGCCTGCTGATTCAGGATCGTGATTTGGGCATGGTCAGTGCCGATGACCTCAAAATAGTATCTAAAAAAATTCCGACAGAAAGCGAGATTGGCGATCTGTTATTTGCCTGGAAAGTGGCAAAAATGGTGAAGTCCAACGCCATCATTTACGCCAAAGGTCTTCAGACTATCGGAGTGGGCGCAGGCCAAATGAGCCGCATTAACTCTGCACGTATCGCGGGCATCAAAGCCGAGCACGCGGGCCTGAGTGTACCGGGTTCCGTCATGGCATCCGATGCTTTCTTCCCTTTCCGCGACGGCATCGACAACGCAGGTAAAGCAGGCATTGCGGCCGTGATTCAACCCGGCGGGTCAATGCGAGATGAAGAAGTAATTGCCGCCGCCGACGAACATGGCATGGCCATGGTATTCACCGGCATGCGCCACTTCAGACATTAATTTGCGAGCATAAAAAATGAATAATATTTTAGTCATCGGCTCGGGCGGGCGCGAGCACGCGCTGGCTTGGAAAGCCGCGCAATCTGACTCGGTCAATACCGTTTTTGTCGCCCCCGGCAATGCCGGCACGGCGCTCGAGCCCGGCTTAGAAAATGTTGAAATCGCTGTTGACGATTTTGCAGCACTCGCTGAATTTGCCAAAAACAACAAGGTGAGCCTCAGCATAGTAGGCCCCGAAGTGCCTCTGGTTGACGGCATCGTAGACTTCTTTGAAGCACAAGAGCTAAAGTGTTTTGGACCCAGCAAGGGCGCCTCGCAACTGGAAGGCTCCAAAGCCTTTACCAAAGATTTTCTAGCCCGCCATCAAATCCCAACTGGCAGCTATGCAAACTTCACCGAAGTTGAACCTGCACTCGCTTATTTGCGTGAACAGGGCGCACCGATTGTTGTAAAAGCCGACGGCCTGGCCGCTGGTAAAGGCGTAATCGTTGCCGAAACCCTGGAGCAAGCCGAGGACGCTGTACGGGATATGCTCTCGGGTAATGCTTTTGGTGATGCCGGGTGCCGTGTCGTCATTGAAGAGTTTCTCGAGGGTGAAGAAGCCAGTTTCATCGTTATTGTTGACGGCGAAAATGTTCTGCCTATGGCAACCAGCCAGGACCATAAACGTGCGGGTGATGGCGACACTGGCCCGAACACCGGGGGCATGGGAGCGTATTCACCCGCGCCGGTTGTCACCGACAGTGTCTACCAGCGCGTTATGGAAGAAGTGATCTACCCCACGGTAAAGGGCATGGCGGCAGAGGGAAACCGCTACACAGGTTTTCTCTATGCAGGCCTCATGATTAACGCCGAGGGCGCGCCCAAA
>CAJWCA010000205.1 GCA_913020395.1 uncultured Cellvibrionales bacterium
CCCAAACTGACCTTGGCCCCATGTGCTCTGCCCGGCAACTCGCTGTTGTTCTAAGTTATATCGATAAAGGAGTACAAGAAGGCGCCACACTCGTGGCAGGAGGCTCAGCAAGGCCAAGCGGCCTTCTGACAGGGTTTTATATTCAACCCACCATTTTTGCAAACGTTGACAACTCCATGACCATTGCCCGGGAAGAAATTTTTGGACCGGTGCTGTGTATTATTCCCTACCAATCTGAGGCGGAGGCAATCGCTATCGCCAACGATACAGACTTTGGATTGTCGGCTGCGGTATGGGCGGGCTCACAACAGGAAGCGGTGCATATTGGTCGCAGTATTCGCGCAGGCCAGGTATTTATTAACGGAGGCGAATTCAGTTACCAGGCGCCATTTGGCGGTTACAAACAGTCTGGGAATGGGCGCGAATGGGGAGAAGAGGGCCTTAGCGAATTTATCGAGTGCAAGGCCCTGATGATCTAGTGATTTACCTGGCGATCTTTAAGGTCTGTATCGACGTGTATTCCTCTAGCCCATAAAGACCAAACTCAACCCCCAAGCCAGACTGCTTAACACCACCAAATGGCGCGTCGGGTTGAATGGCTCCATGGTCATTGACCCAGGCCGAACCGCACTCAAGCTGCTGCGCTAAACGAGCCGCCTTTTCAGTGTCGCTGGACCATACGGAACCACCCAGCCCCCTATCATTTTGATTTGCCCGTGCGACCACCTCATCAATATCCGAATACTTTATAACAGGAAGAATTGGGCCAAAAGGCTCCTCGTCGACCAGTCGACTCCCGTCGCTTAAGTCGGCAACCACGGTAGGTTCAAAAAAGAATCCATCTCGATCAATGCGCTTGCCGCCACAGATGAAGCGCCCACCTTCGCGCTCCACCGACTCAGCCATCTCGCTAACAATCTTTAATTGGTCTTCATTTTGAATGGGGCCTAACTCTGTCCCCTCCTCCAATCCATCGCCAACAACTACACCGTTGGCCAGGTGTGCCAGTGTTTCGCACATTTCATCATATTGAGACTCATGAACATACAAGCGTTTAAGCGCAGCGCATGTTTGACCATTATTGTGAAAACACGCTCCGAAGATCTTTGGCGCGACCTCTTTAACATCAACGTCAGGTAATACGATGCCGGCATCATTACCGCCAAGTTCTAACGTCAATCGTTTTAAACTTGCCGATGCAGATTGCATAATTCGCTTGCCCGTTGGCGTTGAGCCCGTAAATACTATTTTACTGACATCGGGATGACTGGTTAATGCCTCACCTACCTCACCTTCGCCCGTTACCAGATTAATAACACCGGCGGGAAGGATTTTACTAGCGAACTCAACAAACCGAATGGTTGCCGTAGGGGTGAAAGGAGATGGTTTCATAACTACCGTATTTCCGGACCGCAAAGCGGGGATCACGTGCCATATCGCAATCATCAAAGGCCAGTTCCAGGGTGTGATAGACGCGACAACACCGAGAGGTTTTCGATGCACTTCAATGCGAGCCTCTTCATTGTCTTGAATAACATCTACCGGCAACTGTAAATCCGCGGTAAAACGTGTCCAGCCCATTGAGCCGCCCACTTCCATTCCTGACCCTACGCCGTTTAACCCTCCCATGGGTTTGCCAGTCTCTTTCGTAATAAGTTCCATTAGCTCTGGCATGTTGTCCTCCAAGCTGTTCGCCAGGGCGTGGCAAAGTGATGCTCTTTTATCATCACTGACCTTACTCCATGAAGGAAACGCTGCCTTGGCGGCCGCAACCGCTTGATCCACGTGAGAAACATTGCCTTGCTGCACTTGCGCAAAAGGTTTTCCCGTAGCCGGGTTAACGACTTCAAATGTAGAGCCCGACTGCACGGCCTCGCCATTAATAAACATATTAAATTCTTGCATATCAATTACACCTTCGTTTTTGCCCCATTGGCAAGTTATTGGTTAAGCCGATGCCTGGGTGACACCTTGAGCGCTCTGTGTGCGCAAGCCGGGAATAAACAGCACGGCGGCGGCCACAAACAGAGCAATGGCGATGACATTGATCGAGTCGTACCCATCTGCACCCAGCAGTGAAGCCGCCAGTGCGGGCCCCACGGCAAAGCCGAGCATTTGCAAGGCAACACCCATCGTTACCAATTTTCCGCTGGCGTCATAGTCCGCCAACGCCGCTAACATATAAGGTACGGTTAGATTCCATAAAAAGTTGAACAGACAAACCCCTGCGGTGTAGAGCAATACTGTGGGTGTTCCCAGAATCAGTGCAATACCCGCCGCCCCGCCCAAGATCCCCAGTAACAGCGGAAAAACCCGGCCAAAACGCAACTCAAAAACAACCGCCATCATGGCGCCGGCGATACCCAAAAACTGCGAAATCGTTAAGCCGTTTGCCACCGCTTGCTCGCTAATGCCGGCCTCAATGCCCACTAAAAAGATATAGACCCACACGATGCCTATACCCAGGTTATAAGCCAGTACGCCGCATAAAGCGATCAACTTTCTCGACCAAGGATGCTCCAAAGACGAGCTTACATCATGGCCCGCCGCCTGGTCTGAGCAGGGTAAACTGGCAACAAATAGAAAACCAAAAGCACAAAACGCGGCAAAAAATGCGAGCAATCCATTCATGCCAACACTGTGAAATACCGTAGGCATCACTAACAAACCCAGTGCACCATAGGTAAGAACGGCGGCCACGATATAACCCAGATTGCGATCAGCCCGATCAGTGAGTCCCATCATGGTAAAGGAGATTGAAATTAGACCACCGGATCCAAGACCGGTAATAAAACGTAAAATCATCAGCGTACTTTCGTCGGTAACGCCGATAGACAAAACATTACCAAGGGTTGAAATTGCCAGAAAGGTCACCGACATGACCCGCCAGTTTATTTTCGATAGAAAGAAATTCACCGCGATAGCGGTAGCGGCCAAACCAAACATTTCCACAGAAGCAATGAATCCGGCCCGCTCTTCTGAAAAACCCATATATTCCACAAGCCCCTGCACATACGCAGGCTGCAGAATAAACATGCAGGGACCAATGACAGCCAGCACAATCACTGCAACAATTGACTTGGGCGTATTGACATCGATAAACGTAGAGCGATCACCTAAATATGCCGACATAGATAACTCCTTTACAATAACTCTGATTATTATTTGAATTTCTCGTGAATATTATTTTTCTTATAACTCAACACAGGATGTATCTCCGCCATTTCAAAACCGATGCTCAAATAGCGTCGATCATAAATCGGCTGGAGCAAGTCGCTCAAGACAGCAAAGATTTCATCGCAAGCGGATTTCAATACCTCTATCTCTCTGCCCGCCCCTACTCTTGCGGTGAAATATACAAACGCATTCTCTGGATCGCCCTCTGCAATACGATAGTGCTCACAGCGAACCGCGCGAGTTCTTATGCCTCCGATTGGAAAAACACCGGTTGCGATAGCCGTATTATTCAATTGCTCAAACAAGGCCGGAATATCCAACTCGTCATCCAGATTGGCCGAATATTCCATAATAAAATGAGGCATAAAAAACGTCCTATCCTATCTTACTGGCAAAGTGCCATTGATTATTCTGTTGGAAAAAATACGTTGACCTGGCCGGTGCCCGAACTCGGGAAGTATTCACCCAGAACTTCCGCTTTACCTTGATAGTTATCCCAACCCAACATTGACAATAACATGACGGTGTCGTGCATACCGCCTTCGCCGTGGCAAGTTTCATTGTAAACCGGCAACATATCCGTGAACTCTTTCCAACGGCCCTGCTCCCAAAGCTCCAGCACTCTCAAATCTACCTGGCGGTAGAATTCATTACTGATTTGAAACATGCTTTCTTCTGGCAAACCGTTGTCGTTAAACCGGTGAGACAGAGACCCACTGGCCAGCACCATCACCTTGTTATCACTTTTTTCAATCGCTTCTTTAACGGCTTCACCAAATTTTCGCGATTCTTCATGACTGTGCCAGGCACACCATCCGGCAACAGATACCACGTTAAAGTGGCTGTCGTCATTCATATAACGGCATGGAACCAAGGTGCCATATTCCAGGCCGAGAGAGTCAATTTCATGGGCTCGAGTTTTTACACCGCGCGCATTTGCACACTCTGCGATTAAACGTCCTAATTCCGGATTACCTTTATAGTCGTATTCCATATCTTTAATGAAATGGGGTAATTCATTACTGGTATAGACACCCTGAAATTTATCCTGGCAATTAATGTGATAACCCCCGTTCACCAACCAATGAACATCAAAGACAAGTATCGTATCCACACCCAGCGCTCGGGCCCGTCGACTGAGTTCACGGTGCCCCTCGATTGCCTGTTCGCGACAGCCGTGGTGCTTACCTGGTTGCTCTGATACATACATTGAAGGCACGTGTGTCACCTTCGCTGCAACTGAAATTTCACCCATTGTAATTTCCTCTTCTATCGGCCTAAGACCGGCACTCTGTGGGTTCCATGGGCAACACAAACATTTTTGGTTTCCATGTAAAAATCAAAACTGTAATCACCACCATCCCTGCCAATACCCGACATTTTAACCCCGCCAAATGGCGATGGAAGATTGCGGTTGTTTTCCGAGTTTACCCATAACATTCCCGCCTCTACATGCCTTGCCATACGCATGGCCCGACCCGTATTTTCGGTCCAGATATAACCCGACAAACCATAATCAGTATCATTGGCTATTTGAATGGCTTCCGCTTCGGTATCAAAACTTATAGCTGTTAACACCGGCCCAAATATCTCTTCCTGAGCGATGCGCATACTGCTATTGGCCTGAGTAAACAAAGTGGGAGCAACATAGTTACCCGGACCGAGATCCTCTCGGCGAACACCACCTACCGCTGTATGGGCGCCGTCTTCCCTGGCGATATCGAAGTAGCTCACTACTTTTTCAAAATGATTGGTGTGAACCAAGGGACCCACCTCGGTTGAGGGGTCGAGCGAATGACCTACCTTCAGGTTCTTGACCCGTGCCTCGAGTGCGGCAATGAACTTATCTCGAATCCCGCTTTG
Organism: uncultured Cellvibrionales bacterium; assembly: GCA_913020395.1. Taxonomy (GTDB): domain Bacteria; phylum Pseudomonadota; class Gammaproteobacteria; order Pseudomonadales; family Cellvibrionaceae; genus CAJWCA01. The sequence goes on from CAJWCA010000205.1 coordinate 5,041, forward strand.
AATAAGCAGACGACTTGAGGACGTGCACCGTTGTCCATTGAGACTGTAAATCATAAACACAACCGCATCGAGTGCACGATCGAAATCTGCATCATCAAATACAATTACAGGGTTCTTCCCTCCTAGCTCAAAATGAACACGTTTTAGGGTATCAGCGCCTTGGCGCATGATATGACTGCCGGTTGCGCCCTCGCCCACCAGAGCCACGGCCTTAATTGCAGGGTGCTCGGTTAAACGCTTGCCGGCCACCTCGCCAAAACCGTTTACCGTGTTCCAAACGCCGTCGGGTATTCCTGCACTCTGCGCGATTTCCGCCAACAACATAGCGCTAAGCGGTGTCAATTCAGCCGGTTTATGAACAACCGTACACCCCGCCGCCAGTGCGGGTGCGATTTTCCAGGTAGATAACATAAACGGCGTATTCCAGGGAGTGATAATTCCCACGGGTCCAATCGGGGAGCGCAGCGTATAATTGGTGTGCTCCTCCTGATGCAGTGCCAAGCCGTTTTGTGCCTCGGGTGCCTTATCGGCAAAGTACCGGAAGTTCGCGGCACCACGGACAGCGGCCTGCTTCATAAAACGAATGGCCTGCCCGCAGTCTACCGACTCCACCAGGGCAATTTCTTCGGCGCGTTCAACAATTTTATCGGCAAAATGGTTCAGCAACTTCTTGCGCTCAGCGCCCGGCATATCCCGCCACTCAGGGAATGCATTCTGCGCCGACTCACAGGCAGCATCAACGTCAGCCGACGTTCCTTTAACAACCCGGCCCAACGAAGAGTTATCGATGGGCGTTACATTTTCAAATGTCTCCGAACCACTCCCCGAGGTAAATTCGCCATTAATGAAATGACCCGTCACATTCGATTTGAACCGGTCTAAATAGGCATCAGCCTTAGTGACATTGTTCTGAAATTCGCTCATAGACTTAACTCCAACTTATACCGACTAGTATCTGTTACCGTAGAATTCTTTCTCGGAGACAATGTAGTTTTCCAGGCGCCCTACGCCCTCGATTTCACAGACGACTGTGTCGCCAGGCTGCATATCCTTAACGCCCTCGGGTGTGCCAGTCGCGATCATATCACCCGGCTTTAAGGTCATAATGTTACTCAAGTATTCCACCAGAAACGGGATATCAAAAATCATATCTGCCGTAGATCCCTCCTGGGTCAACTCACCGTTAACAAAGGTTTTTAAAGGTAGATTGTTAACGTCTTCAATATCTTCTTTATCAATAATCCAGGGGCCAATGGGGCATAGCGAGTCACGACTCTTCACTCGCAAATTTGGGCGATAGTAATTTTCAAGATAATCTCTTATGGCAAAATCATTACATACAGTGTAACCCTGAATATAATCCATGGCGTCTTCACGCTTGATATTCTTGCCTTCCTTTCCAATCACCGCAACCAACTCACACTCGTAATGCTGAAAGTCAATATCGTCCGGCCGGTAGCACTTTTGCCGATGCCCCGTTATTGTGTTGCTGCCTTTAATAAAAACCAGGGGTTCTTTGGGTGGCTCTTTAAATGCGAGCTCCGCCACGTGGTCGGCATAGTTAAGCCCCAGGGCAAAGAGTGTTCCGGGTTCTTTCACCGGGCACAACCACGTTACCGAATCCTCATTCAGAACGGCCCCTCCTTCTGCAACCAGCTTTCCGCTCTCATCAATCGTTACTGCAATTTCAATCCCTTGGCTCAATACACGTGCATGTTTCATATTAGGCACCTCCTACGGTATTGGTCAGGGTGCCAACACCCTCTATCGTTGAGCTCACCACTGCGCCTTTATGTAGAGCAACCCGTTCACACGGAAATCCGACAGCGATCACATCGCCGACCTGTAATGTCATAATGTAAGAAATGGTACTTAACAATTCCGCCACATCACGCACATGATTGGCAAGAGACAGAGTACTTTTCACTTCCCCATCTACACAGGTGACAACCGCCAGGTTATTCAAGTCTGGTACCAGGTCTGTGTTGATACTTGCCGGCCCTACCGGTGCGGTTCCATCCAGGCATTTGCCTTTGATGTCGGGTCGATAGTAACTCGCCTCGGGGAGTGAAAAATCATGCACCACCGTATAACCAGACAGGTAGGACAGCGACTGCTCAGGACTAATACGGCAGACTTCCCGACCAATCACAATGCCCAGGCTCGCCCCAACCACCATATCTTCGGCATTGTCAGGCCATTCGATTTTTGCGCCATCAACGTTCCAGGTATTGCGTGGCTTAAAATAGAGCACAGGCTGGGTAGGCGGCGCTTTATGAGGACTACTATGAAACGATTCGTGCATATTGATCAGGTGCTGGCGATCGTTGAGCGCCACACAAACCAATTTGCCACTGACAAGGGATTCAATCATGTTTTAACCTGTTAATTTAACTATCTATTATTCAGTAGCCAGCCTGGGGTAAGCGCTCAACTGTCTGCCCCCCCTCTTTGGCCGCTTGTGCAAGTGCTTTTGCGCCCTGGGAGAGGATTAGCGTATCCACACCCACCCCTACAAAAGAGGCCCCCTGTGCGACATAACTGTCAGCCAAAGAGGGATCCAGACACAGTAAACCTGCATATTTATTTGCCGAGCGAATCACATTCAAGGCTCGCGTAATGGCTGCAACAACGTCGGGGTGACCCGCATTACCGATATAACCCATAGAGGCCGATAGATCTGACGGTCCGATGAACACAGCGTCGACGCCGGGAACCGTAACAATCTCGTCCAGGTTATTTAAGGCCTCAAGTGTTTCAACCTGTACAATCAGACAGATCTCATCGTTCGCCCGACGAGCATAGTCCGGAATTTGATTCCACCGCGCAGCGCGCGCCAGCGATGTTCCCAACCCTCGAATACCTTCCGGCGGATAACGAACCGCCTGAACCAGGGCACGTGCTTGTTCGGCACTCTCTACCATAGGGACCAACACAGTTTGGGCGCCGATATCGAGCACCTGCTTCAACAGTGCAGTATCTCCTTGAACCGGCCTTACAATAGGTGCTACCTCGTATGCCGACATGCCTTGCAACATCGACAACATACCGTTTAAGTCGTGTGGAGCATGCTCTCCATCAATCAACAACCAGTCGAAACCGGCGCCTGCACATATCTCTGCGGCTGTATTGTCTGGCAAACCCAACCATA
>CAJWCA010000206.1 GCA_913020395.1 uncultured Cellvibrionales bacterium
TCCAACGTCCATTTTTTGTAGGCGGGGTCATAGGCGTCTGGCTCGGCCTGCTCCAACAAATGACCAATGCACCAAGAGACGCAGTCTCCGTCTCCCACCCAGATGCAGCCGTCACCTTTGCGATGCGGCTTCGGCAAGACCTCCGCAATAGCGCGGCCTAAACTGGGTTTTTCTGCAATATAGAGCTTCACGACCAATACCTGTGTATTTATACAGGCATAGTAGGGAGAACCGCTCTAAATTACCAGCGCTGTAGGATCTATAGCTCTATTGCGGGGCGAAGGCTGCGTTTGATCGTGGTGTAGGTGGTGCGATCCTTTTCCCCAAGGTTCTTGGCCATAGCCCAGGCGCGCGCCTGTAGCTCGTCCATCGGGGCAATCTCGTCAACAATATCCAAGCTTTTACACTCTTCTCCCGTATAGGCAATGCCCGTTAAGGCCATGTGTTTCAGGGCATGTTTATTGGGCAATAGATTGACGATATGAACCATACTGGGAGTGAACGGGATATTGATATTCACCTCTGGAAAGCAGAACCGTCCACGATCGGCTCTCATGATGCGGAAATCTGCAGCGCAGGACAAAATAGCGCCACCGGCATAGGTATTGCCATTTAGGCAAATTACCGTGGGCGCACTTAACAAGGCGAGGCGGTTCAGCACGTTTTCAAGCACGCTCACAAATTCCCCCTGCTCTTCAGGGCTGCAGCCTAACAACCAGTTAAGGTCGATTCCCGTTGAAAAGGTTTTTTGATGTTCACAGGTTACCAGCAATGCGGTATTGCCCTCGTAGGCTTCAACAACATCGAAGGCAGCCAGGTACTCCTTCATCACATCCAGTGTAAAGCGGTTTTCGCCTTCATTATTGGTGAGTGTTAATACGTGAATACCTTCTTTTACGGTCAATTCCATCGTCGACATGCTGCCTGCCTCTATTTTTATGGTCTTTGGTGATTATTAGGGCTTCAGTGTAAGCATCGCGAATGCGCAAAACTATGACATAATCAACCAAAAAGAGTGACATCAAACAGACAATCACAGGATGCCCAGTGGACCTTATAAAACACCTATATCGCCAGCGTGAATGGTCGAATACCACCTTTGGACCCGGCCCTCGACACGAAGGTCTGGTCGATCATATTCAAAAAGAACTGGAAGAAATAAAGTTGGCGCCGAATGACGTTAGCGAGTGGATCGACGTTGTAATATTGGCACTGGATGGCGCTTGGCGTGCGGGCCACAGCCCTGAAGCGATAAGCGCGGCACTTGAGGCCAAACAAAGTAAAAACGAAGATCGGCAGTGGCCCGATTGGCAAACGGCCGATCCCAATAAAGCGATTGAACACGTGCGATCTTAATTCGCACAGACCCTCAATACTTCTTAGCTACCCAGGTGAGCCTGAATACTTTTTATTAAGTCGGGCAATACCGTCTCCGGGAGGTTGTGCCCCATCCCCTCAAAAGAGACAAACGTAGAAGAGGGAATAATTTCCGCCGTGTGCTCGCCGTGCTCAAGGGGTAGAAGTGTATCGTCAACACCGTGAATCACCAGGGTTTTCGCTTTGATGGTTTTCACCGACTCCGAGCGATCGCCAGCATCCAGAACGGCCATGATATGGCGAGGGATAGCGTTCGGGTAAAACCCACGATCGTTTAACTTTTGTGTATAGTCCTCATCGGATTCGGCCAGCTCTTCGATTTTATCGGTATCGCCCTTTCCCGGTGTGGGCAAGTGGGACGCGCCCGTTGTCGACATGATTGAAATGAGGCTACGGGTTCTGGCAGGATAATCTGCCGCAACGATTTGGGCGATCATGCCCCCCATAGACGCACCCACCAAGTGCACATCTTTCAATTCCAATTCATCCATTAAAGCAACGGTATCCGCAGCCATGTCTTTTAATGTGTAGCGCGCGCTGACCGGTAAACCCATGGTATTTTTCAACACGTTCCACCAGATCACGGGTTGGCCGTCTTCATTGAAACGCTGGGAAGCACCTACATCGCGATTATCAAATAAAATGACTCGATAACCCGCCTGAGACAGGCTCTCGACAAAAGGATCTCCCCACAAGCGGTGAGAACCGCCCAGCCCCATAATCAATAACAGAGGTGTACCTTCAGGGTCACCTACCTCGGTCCATGCGAGATCAACACCGTTAACACTCACTTTCTGGAGTTCTAAATCTTTCAAGCTAGCCTGGGCAGGGGCCAGTACCACGACAAACAGGAGTACCGCGCTCAGGAATTGATGTAGACGTTTCATTTCACTACCTATGGTTGGGAGGGCCATTGGCCACAAAGTCATATCATTGTTTGCGGCCCCAATTTACCGACTTGTCAGGGTACGGGCAACCTGGAGGGCCGGCACTCGTTCAGGCAAACGTTGCCTCACGCCATCCATTCAGAGGCATTCGGCATAATCTGGCTTTCAGTATATAGATAAAAAAGCACTTAAAAAATCCCCTGATATTTAGTTTTTAACCAAAATCAGCATTGAACAGGATTTTTATATTCCCTCGGAATAAGAAAACTTCTCTAATTCCATATGCGTACATGGCTATTGCATCCTGGTTGATATACTTACTTAGACACTAAACATTTTTTTTTAAGCCTTTACGGCCACAGCATTCCTAATCATGAGGATATTGTGAAGCACTTGGGACATAGAATTACATGATTAGGTGAGTAATGGTTAACATTGGCTAACATTGGTTAACAGGGGGTAATATGAAACGTCATTATTACATTAGTGATGATCTCGACGATCTCGATCAGGTAGAGCACACACTGGAAGCCCAAGGTGTGAGCACGCCTCAAATCCATGTTTTAAGTGAAAACGAAGCTGGAATTGAAGCCCACCATCTTCACGGAGTTGAAGATGTGCTTAAAAAGGATGTTGTGCGATCCACAGAAATTGGTTTTGGCGTTGGCATAATCGCCGCTGGAGCCGTCTTACTACTGGCATACCTCTCGGGTATTGCTGAAACTTACACTTGGGTTCCCGCCATCTTCCTGTCCATTGTGACACTGGGTTTTTGTACCTGGGAAGGCGGATTCATTGGTATCCAGCGCCCACACCACGATTTCTCCCGGTTTGAGAGTGTTTTACACGCAGGCAAACATGTATTTTTTGTCGACGTGACACCCGAACAGGAAGGCATTCTGGAAAAAGTCGTTGAAGATCATCCCAAAATGCAACTGGCCGGACTGGGAGATGCCTCTCCCTCCTTTGTGGTCGGTGCGCAGAAACAATGGAATAAGTTTACCCACTGGGCTCCCTGAGCCCACGGAGTATATTAACAATAAAAATAAACAGGCAGCCTGTGTTGCCTTCCTTTGAATACCGACACAGTAAAACTCTATTGGAGGCATGTTTGCATGCCTCCTGATTCATAGATCACGGCTGAACGATGACTTACGGATTGGTTGATTATGACGCTCGCGATTGTCTTGTTGTTGTTAATAATAGGTTCCCTCGTTTTTCATTTTTACAGCCCCTGGTGGTTTACCCCACTGGCGTCAAACTGGGGAACCATCGACGACACGATAAACATTACCTTCTGGGTAACCGGATTCGTTTTTGTAGCCGTCAACCTCTTTCTGGCCTATTGCGTTTACCGCTTTCGGTATAAAAAAAATGCCAGGTCCCACTACGAACCGGAAAACAAGAAACTGGAACTCTGGCTGAGCATTGTCACCTCAATTGGCGTGGCGGTTATGCTCGCCCCGGGATTAAACGTATGGGCGAAGTTTGTTGATGTTCCGGAAGATGCCTCGGTTGTTGAAGTGATTGGACAGCAGTGGCAATGGGGTTTTAGGTTTCCTGGCGAGGATGGACAACTCGGCAAAGTTGATGTGGCCTTTATCGATCAAAACAACCCTCTGGGCCTGGATAAATCGGACAGTGCCGGCCAAGACGACATCATCGTGTTAGACAATGAAGTCCACCTGCCCATCAATGAAAATATTGAAGTACTCCTGCGCTCAAAAGATGTTCTGCACAATTTTGCGGTGCCACAGTTCCGCGTAAAAATGGACTTGGTCCCAGGTCTGATTACCTATCTCTGGTTTGAACCCACTGTGCTGGGTCGTTTTGATATTCTCTGTATGGAACTGTGCGGCCTGGCTCACCATACAATGCGTGGCCACGTTGTTGTTGATACAAAGGAAGATTTTGATACCTGGCTCGCCGAGCAACCCACGTTTAAAGAAACCCAGCAGGGCAAAGCGGGAGACATTGCCTCAGGGCAGTCGCTGTATGCCGCTTGTGCCTCTTGCCACGGACAAAATGGCGAAGGCAATGTCGCAATGAACGCGCCAAAACTGAGCAATCAATCTGACTGGTATCTGGCGCGACAACTGCGTTACTACAAACAAGGCATCAGAGGAACACACAAAGACGATGCAGCAGGCCAACAAATGGCTGCGATGGCAGCGATGTTAGCCGACGATCAAGCCATTAAGGATGTTGTTGCCTACATCGATAGCCTGGAGCATGCCCCCGTCGACAAAACGGTCACCGGAAATGCCAAGCGCGGTGCGTCTTATTATGTAACCTGCGGTGCCTGCCACGGCCGCGAGGGAGAGGGTAACTTTGCGCTGAACGCTCCAAAACTTGCCGGCCAGAAAGATTGGTACCTGAAACAACAGCTAGCCAACTTCCGCACGGGCATTCGTGGCGAGCACCCCGACGACAACTTTGGCAAACAAATGATTCTGATGGCAAAAATGTTGCAAGACGAACAGGCGATTGATGACGTGTTAACTCATCTGAATCAACTGGGAGAAACAGAACCCCAGGCAAACACTTCACCGTAGACGTATTGACATAGGGAATTTGATTTATGAGCTATACCGCTATTGCTGATCAACCCGATGAACTACACGACCCCGGCAGTTTTATCACCCGCTATATCTGGAGTCAGGACCATAAGGTGATTGCCATTCAGTATGCTGTTACGGCCATAATGGTCGGGTTGGTTGCCTTAATGTTGTCTGGTTTGATGAGACTACAGCTCGGTTTTCCCGACACCTTTGACTTCATAACACCCAGCTCTTATCTGCAGTTTGTCACCATGCACGGAATGATCATGGTGATCTACTTGTTGACCGCCCTGTTGCTTGGCGGATTTGGAAACTATTTAATTCCGTTGATGATCGGCGCACGGGATATGGTTTTCCCCTATCTCAACATGCTCAGCTTTTGGATGTATCTATTGTCTGTCATCGTTTTGATGAGCAGCTTCTTTGTCTCGGGTGGACCCACCGGTGCGGGCTGGACACTCTATCCTCCTCAGGCCATTTTGGAGGGCACACCCGGCTACGATGGCGGCATATTGTTGATGCTGATATCGCTGGCAATTTTTATCATTGCCTTCACGATGGGTGGGCTGAACTACGTTACAACGATTATTCAGGCTCGCACACACGGCATGACCTTGATGAGAATGCCTCTGTCAATATGGGGCATTTTTGTCGCCACTATTTTGGGCCTACTCGCCTTCCCCGCTTTATTAGTCAGCGCCATTATGATGTTGTTTGACAAACTCCTGGGCACTAGCTTTTTTATGCCCGCGATTGTCTCTCTCGGTGAAACGCTGGAATACAGCGGCGGGAGCCCGGTGTTGTTCCAACACCTATTTTGGTTTTTTGGACACCCTGAAGTTTACATTGTCGCTCTGCCCGCTTTTGGCATGGTGTCTGACGTATTGTCGGTTCACGCCAGGAAAAATATCTTTGGCTATCGCATGATGGTCTGGGCTATTGTCGCCATTGGCGGTTTGAGTTTTATCGTCTGGGCCCACCACATGTATGTCAGCGGAATGAATCCGGTTTTTGGTTTCTTTTTCGCGACCACAACGCTAATCATTGCGGTGCCCACCGCCCTGAAAGTCTACAACTGGGTGCTGACACTCTGGCGAGGCAATATTCGGCTGACAGTACCGATGTTATTTGCCATTGGATTTATTTTTACCTTCACCCACGGCGGTTTGACCGGGTTATTTCTTGGTAATGTGGTTATTGATCTGCCTCTCTCCGACACTTATTTTGTGGTCGCCCACTTCCACATGGTGATGGGCGTCTCCCCGATAATGGTCTTGTTTGCTGCTATTTATCACTGGTTTCCCCTGGTGACCGGACGCATGCTTCACACCGGCATGGGTAAGTTTCATTTCTGGATGACCTTCCTGGGCACCTACGCAATTTATTTACCTATGCACTACCTGGGTTTTCTGGGCGTGCCCAGACGTTATTTCTCAATGGGCTCTACAGACTTTATTCCCGAGTCCGCCCAATCACTCAACGCCAGCATCACGGTCTCAGCACTGATAGTCGGCGTGGTGCAACTCATCTTTATTTACAACATTATCTGGAGCTTGCGAAACGGTAAAAAAGCGCCGGCCAACCCCTGGGAGGCCTCTTCACTGGAATGGCAAACACCACAAGTTCCCCCCGCTCACGGCAACTGGGGCCCCACCCTGCCCGAAGTTCACCGCTGGGCCTATGACTATTGCGTTCCCGGCAGCGTCGAAGATTTCACACCACAAAACGTACCCATCAGCCAAACCAATATGAGTGAAGGTGAGGGCGAAGGCATTTCCGATCACGAATTGACTGACAAGGATGATAAACAATGAGTGTTATTTCCCAACTTTCGGAGAAGCCCTGGTTGCCCAATACCGCTCCCGATCAACAGACTCTAAATAGTTTCGACCAGCAGTTTGGTGAGAAAAAAACGGCACTCAAGTTTTTTCTTGGCATTGTAACCGTCATTTTTTCCCTGTTTATTGTGACCTTTTTGGAACGTTCACAGTTTCCTGACTTTCAAGCGTTGGCGGGTCAACCCTGGCAACCCCTCAGTGACGCCCGCCAACTCTGGGTGAATACGGCCCTGCTATTGATCTCGGGTTTGGCCTTGCAAAGTGCGGCCGTTGGGGCGAGGAAAAACAAAACACTCTGTACGCTGCTATCGTTAGGCATAGCGGTCTTGTTTTCCTTACAGTTTTTGTTGGCACAATTGTGGGTCTGGCAAGATCTAGCGGCACTGGGCTACTTTGTTGCGTCAAACCCTGCAAACAGCTATTTCTATTTGTTTACTGGCATTCATGGTTTACACATATTGGGCGGTTTGTGTGTACTGGCCGCGATAACGTTTAAGGCAACCAGGATAGCAATCAACAATACGAAGCCTTGCTGGCAAAACCTGGAGGCCAGCTTGCGCTTGTGTACCACATATTGGCACTACCTGTTTGGCGTGTGGATGGTGTTGTTTGCCCTTATGACAAGCAGTGCAGAAACCTATCAACTACTGGCGGCGCTTTGCGGCTTCTAGACCGCACAAGGCGCACCGGAGAGATACTATGAACACAGAGTCATCGGTCGACAAAAACGCAACTAAAGGCGGCTGGACAGAGGTTGTTGAAGACTGGTCTGGCGATAAACAAGCCTTTGACATGCCCTGGGGCAAGTTGATGATGTGGATCTTCTTGTTGAGTGATACCTTCATCTTCAGCGTTTTCCTCACCGGCTACATGAATGTGAGGATGTCTGCCGCGGCAAGTTGGCCCAGCCCAAGCGAAGTGTTTGCTTTGACCATAGCCGGTGTTCACCTGCCCCTGATACTCATTGCGATTATGACCTTTGTACTCATCACCAGCAGTGGCACGATGGCGATGGCGGTGAATTATGCCTATCAGGGCGACCGTAAAAAAACCGTCATTCTGATGTTCGCCACCGCGCTTCTGGGGGCTTCATTTGTCGGCATGCAAGCCTTCGAGTGGACCAAACTTATCACCGAAGAAGGCGTGCGCCCCTGGGGCAACCCAATGGGGGCCGAACAATTCGGCTCAGTGTTCTTTATGATTACCGGCTTTCACGGCCTGCACGTTACCGCGGGCGTTATCTATCTCAGCATTGTCGCGCTCAAAGTGAAACAGGGTAAATATGAAAAAAAGGGTTACGGCATTGTTGAAATCACTGGGCTCTATTGGCACTTCGTGGATCTGGTTTGGGTATTTATTTTTGCCTTGTTTTATTTGTGGTAGCTAAGAAGGAGAGACAACATGACCCATACGTCTGAGCAACAACACCCCATAGGGGTTTACGTTAAGGTTTGGATCCTGCTATTTGTGCTCAGCACCTGTTCCTACCTGGTGGATTTCTTTCACGTGGAGAGCTATCTCCGCTGG
>CAJWCA010000207.1 GCA_913020395.1 uncultured Cellvibrionales bacterium
GGAGATGGGTTTCATTCATTTTTGTTAACAGGCGCCGACGATCGACTATTTTTAGAAACTTTGTGGCGGGAGGGGCCCTTCGATGCGATCGGTGCCGGTGCCGACATCTATCCGATCATGGCTAACCGGGAAAACGACCTGATGCATGCCGGCGACGCCGAAGCCTATGGCCAGTGGCGACAGGAATTAACAGTGGGTTTTGCCCGGGCGCCTCTGGAATTAATTGCTTACGTGGTTGAAAATGACCGCCCGTATACCGAAATCCTGACCGCTGATTATACGATGGTTAATCGCGGTTCTGCTGAAATTGTGGGAGCGGATTCACTGAGTTTTCCAGCGGGTAGCCGCTATGACACCTTCCAAAAAGCCGTAAACAATGGTCAGGTGATCAGAGATGACCAGTACCAAACTTCCGCACTAGAACAAACGGACATAGGGTCGACTATTCGAGTACTTTCTCACAGTGGCACCGTCGACTATCCCCACGCGGGTATTTTGTCTGAGCCCGCGTTTTTGAGTCGCTACCCAACAACCGAAACCAACCGTAATCGAGCGCGTTCACGTTGGACTAATTACCACTTTCTCGGATTCGACATTGAAAAGTCCGCCCAGCGAACCACTGACCCAGAGGCCTTGGCTGACACCAATAATCCCACACTCAATAACCCTAATTGCACCGTTTGCCACGCAGAGATGGATCCGGTCGCGGGCGCCTTTCAATTATTTGGCAATGAGGGCTGGTATCGCCAGGCATGGGAGGGCTTGGATTCTCTACCCGACGCTTACAAAAATGCGGGGGACACTTTATATCAGTATGGAGACACCTGGTTCCGCGATATGCTCAGCCCAGGTATCGGGAGCCAATTGGCGCCGGCCGGGGAGTCGAGCATTCAGTGGTTGTCCCGGCAAATTGTAGCAGACTCGAGATTTGCCAGCGCCGCGGTACAGTTTTGGTGGCCGGCTGTTATGGGGGCTGCAATCTACGAGGTGCCAGAGGTGAGCAGCGATGTCTGGTTTGACGAACAGTTGGCGCGATTTGAACAGCAGCAGAGCGACATTAGCGCGCTCGCCGATTCATTTGCTGCAGGCATCAACGGGGGGGCGGCGTTTAATTTGAAAGACCTTCTTGTTGAAATGTTGATGTCGAATTGGTTTCGGGGCACCGGCAGTACCGACAGCCTGAGCGAAAGCAGAAACGTTGAGTTGGCTAACATTGGCACAAAACGATTACTGACTCCACGTGAATTTGAGGAAAAAACGTATCAATTACTCGGTACTCGCTGGGAAGAGGATACTTCGTCTCTCTGGTTACCCGATAACCTGAGCTCAGCGTTGTCGATGACATACCGCTCCTATTACGGTGGCATCGATGGTAAGGGTACGCTGCAGCGCGCCAGGCAAGTCACGCCCATCATGGCTAATGTGGCCGAGGCCAACGCGCTGTGGTTGGCCTGTGAGGCGGTGATTATTGATATCAATTTGCCGGATGGAGAGCGCAGATTTTTCTCTGGTATTGACAGAGACATGACACCTGGCACACACGAAACACAAATTCGTGCCAAGCTTGTGGAGCTGCATGCCTTGTTATGGGGCGATGAAGAGACGGCTAACAGCGCAGCGATAAATCGTAGTTATACTCTATTGACAGATCTGTGGGACCACCGAGTGGCAAATGACAACGGCTCCTGGGCCTGGGACTACCCGCAGGACGACTGTATTTTGTCGAGCGACTGGTGGAGTCAAAGTGAGTCCGCTCAGAACGAGCAGGCCAGTGATCCCACTGAAATGCTGGGGACCTGGATCGCGATGTTTGTGTATTTCATGACTGACTTTAATTATTTACACGAGTAAAACATGATCAAAAGACGTCGACTATTACAACTAAGTTCACTCCTGGCCGCAGGCGCGGTAATGCCAAAAGTGTACGCAGCGAGCCAATACAATGGCCGATTGCTCATCACCTTACAGGCGTCAGGAGGTTGGGATGTATCGAGTTTTTGCGACCCGAAAGTCAATGTGCCCGGGGAGCCTGAAATTACCCACTGGTCGAATAGTGGTGAGGTGCAAACGGCGGGTAATATTCGATATGCGCCCTATGGCAATAACCAGGCATTTTTTGATAAGTACTATAATGACACACTGATAATAAATGGCGTTGACGCACAGACTAACGCACATTCTGTGGGCGAACTCCACAACTGGAGCGGTCGAAACGCCAGTGGTTACCCCACGCTTTCAGGCCTGTTTGCCGCCAGCGTCGCACCGGATATCCCCATGTCTTACCTGTCATTTGGCGGATTTAATGCAACCGGGGGAATCATTCGTTCTACACGTTTTGAAGGCGCGGGCAGAAGTCTGTTATCCACCGTTTTGCGCCCTAATCAAGCGCCTTTTGAGACAATTGAGCAACCCTTCCACAAGAAAGCTCAGATGTCGCTGATTCGAGCGGCGCAACAGGCGCACCTGCAAGACATTATTGCGGATGATACGCAATTGCCCCTCAAACGTTTGAATGCCACCGCCTATCGAGACTCTTTACAGCGTAAAGATGATTTGTTTGCTTTTGCGGACATCATTCCCGAAGAGTCGAATTTCCCCCCGAATGTTAATTTGGGCACTCTCGCCGGGGAGAGTAATCTGCAAAAGCAGGCGATGTTTGCATTACTGGCGTTTAAGTCTGGCACGGCCTGCAGCGCTGATCTCGTCCAGTTTGGTTTTGATTCCCATGCCGATCATGACAGTCATCACGAACCGCTGATGGCACATATTACCGACAGTCTGGATTACCTGTGGACTTACGCAGAAACTCTGGGCATTGCCGATCGCTTAACCGTGGTGGTGGCCTCTGATTTTGCGCGCACCCCTTTTTATAATGGCTTTGATGGTAAAGATCACTGGCCGATTGGCAGCGTAATGGTGATGGAGAAAAATGCCTCCTGGGGCAATAGAGTGGTTGGAGAGACGGATGAGTCTCAAAACGCTCATCGTATAAATCCTTCCACTCTATTACGTGATGACAGCGCTGGAACGATTATCTACCCCAAACACGTTCACCAGGCACTGCGTAGCTATCTCGGCATTGCAAACGCGGCCAACAGTCAATTGTTTCCTCTGAATACGACCGAGACATTTAACTTCTTTTCGTAAGATACCAGGCTAACGCCGGAGGGCGGGGAGCGAATAAACGTTAAGGACCCCGGTCCCGAGCACGTTTTTATCCTTTGTTTTCTTTTCCGTACGGTTTTTTGTCTCCACAACGAATTAAGTAGTAACCCTACACAATTCGCACGGAGGCGAAATATGAGTATTACATCCAATGAAGACACGGTCACTCGAGTTTACGATGCTATCAAGCAGAATGTTATCCAGTGTGTCTACGATCCTGGAGATCGTTTAAACATTGAGCGCATTGCAGATAGTTTGTCGGTGAGTGCAACGCCGGTGCGGGAGACTTTTAATCGCCTGGTGGCCGAGGAGCTTTTGGAGTTGGTGCCCCGCATCGGCTTTTTCATGCGCCCAGTGGTCGAAGGGGCGGTTAGAGAGCTGTACGAGCTGAATTTCGCCCTGTTGAATTGGGCAATCGAAATCGCAATGGCAGAGGATACGTCGACGTTGAAGGTAGGGCAGGGTAAGGCCCATTACCGGCTGGTCTCTTCGTCGCGCACCGAACAAACACCTGAGCTTATCGCCGCCCAGGTGGGCAAAATGTTCCATAACCTCTGTCTCTATTCCGGTAATCATGAACTGCTCGCTCGCATCGATAATATTAACGACAGGCTTTTTTATATTCGAAAGGTAGAGGCCTCATGCTCTGAGCAACAGGGAAAGAAAATAGAACCCCTGATGACAGCGATTGAGGAGCAGGATTACGAAAATGCCAGAGGTCTCTTGTCGGAATATCACAATGAGAGCTTATTGGTATTGCGAAAAGTTGTGAACACCCTGAGAATGAGGGGTGTCAAACGTCCACATGCCGTTCCAGCTTAAACAGGGTGTTTTAGCCACCGACCGCTGAGAATGCACTTATTCGGACATAAACAGGATTTATATAGAGAACCCCTATGCAAAATATTGAAAAACTCCAGAACTGGCTCGTGGAAAAAGGGCTCGCGGGCATGGTGATCTACAGTTCAGATGAATACTTGAATGAATACACACCACCTTCAGCCCGCCGCCTGTGCTGGGCTACGGCCTTTAGCGGATCAGTAGGGCAGGCGGTTATATTACAGGATAAGGCCGCGTTGTTTATCGACGGGCGCTACACCACGCAAGCACACCAGCAAGCAGACGCCGAAAAGATTGAGGTCAGGTCTCTGGGGCAAAACGCAGTACCCGCCTGGCTTAAAACCCAGGTGGCTGCTGGGCAGAAGATAGCGGTAGACCCCAGGCTCCATACGGGGGCTGAAGTTGACGCGCTATCGGGTGCTTTAGAGGCGTGTGGCGCCAGCCTGGAGACCCTGGATGACAATCCTGTCGATCAATTGTGGCACGACAGGCCCGCCCCGGAACGAGAGCCGGTCGAAATCTATGGCCTACAGTTTTCAGGCATGTCCAGCGAAGAAAAACGTCGCCAGTTAGGAGAGGCTCTTAAGGACAAAGGACTGAGTGCCTATATGGTCAGTGCGCCTGAGGAGTTGGCTTGGTTGTTGAACGTTCGCGGTAAAGATCTACCTGCCACGCCGGTATGCCAAAGTTATGCTCTGATGGAGGCGGGCGGTGATGTGTACTGGTTTCTGGACGAATCGCGGATATCAGAAGCGCAACGCCAGCAGCTGGATTCGGGTATCACGCTCGTTGACCCCGAGAATGTGACCGCATTTTTAAAACAGCATTTCGCTTCATCTAAGCTCGAGGGAGCGGTAGGCATCAATCAGGCCAGAACGCCGTCTCACTTACATCATTTGCTGGAAGACATCGCAGGCGCTAGCCATTGCAATGCTTTGGAGGTTAACAAAGCCTGCAAAAACACGGTTGAACTGGACGGCGCGAGAAATGCTCAGCATATCGACGGCATTGCCATGATCAAGTTCCTGGCTTGGCTCGAAAATGCGGTGGATCAATTTGAACTCACCGAATTGGATGTGGCTCAAAAAGTCACGGAGTTTCGTTCGGCCTCCAGCGCGTTTGAAGATATCAGTTTTACACCGATTTCTGCCAGCGGTCCCAATGCGGCCCTGGCTCACTATAGTGTTACCGAAGAGAGTAATAGAGTCATTAATGAGAGCAATATGTTCCTATTAGACTCCGGTGGGCAATATAAGGGCGGAACCACTGATATCACTCGCACACTTTCACTGGGCACGGCCAGTGATTTCCAAAAACGGTGTTTCACTCTGGTATTGAAGGGACACATTGCTTTGGCGACTGCCAGATTCCCCAAAGGCACCACAGGGTCTCAGGTTGACGTGCTTGCTCGCCAATATCTGTGGCAGGAAGGGCTGGACTATGGGCATGGCACCGGCCATGGTGTGGGCAGTTATCTCAGCGTTCATGAGGGGCCGGCGTCAATCAGCATGAGGCCTATCCCAGAACCCCTGCGGGCAGGCATGATTATGTCGAACGAACCGGGTTATTATTTGGAAGGCGAGTTTGGTATTCGAATCGAGAATCTGGTTATCGTTAAAGAGGCCGATGCAGAAGGTTTTCTTGAGTTTGAAACGATCACTGAAGTTCCTCTCGACCCCGGTTTGATTGAACCTTCATTGTTAAGTGATACAGATATTGCCTGGCTCAAAGCTTACCATCAGCGTGTTAAAAATCGTTTCACTGAGGAACTTGATGCAGACGAACGCCGTTGGTTGAGTCAAAAAGTTGAATTTTTTATGGGCCTCTAGTGCGCTGTTCAATCAGAGTTTTTAATGCCTATTGCCCCTGCTCCTGAGGATCAGGGGCAGCTTTTTACACCTTAAACTGTCCAACCAGCCCTTGCAGTGATACCGCTAGTTTCGCTAGCTCCTCGCTGGCGGCTGTTGTTTGTTGTGCGCCAGTCGCAGTTTGTTCCGACAGGTCATTAATGTGGGTAACGTTTTTATTGATCTCTTCAATCACCGCGCTCTGTTGCTCTGCCGCACAGGCAATTTGCGTGCTCATATCGTTAATTTTATTGATGTCATCAACAATGGCGTTTAGTTTGTCGCCTGTTTCGTTGGCCTGACTGACCACGGAATAGGCCATTTCTCTGTTTTTTTCCATAGCATCAACGGCTTGATGAGACCCACCCTGCAGGTGCTCAATCATGTTGTGTATTTCAGTGGTTGATTGTTGTGTTCGGCTTGCGAGGGTGCGTACCTCGTCGGCCACAACCGCAAACCCCCGACCTTGTTCCCCCGCTCTTGCCGCTTCAATGGCGGCATTGAGTGCGAGAAGATTGGTTTGTTCAGCCACGCCGCGAATGACATCCAATACGCTGCTGATACTAACGCAATTTTTCTCCAAGTCACCGATAACCTGGGATGTTTTGTCAACATTATCTACCAGTTGTGTGATCTGACCGCTGGTTTCATCCATCGCCGCTTTGCCGTCTTGGGTTTCTCCATTGGCTTTTGATGCGACACTTGCCGTGCTTGCGGTATTGGTTGCTACCTCCTGTATGGTGGCACTCATTTGGTGAATAGCGGTGGCCACCTGGGTGGTCTCGGATAGTTGGGTTTGAACAACTGAGTTGGTCCGTTCGGTAATCACGGAGGTTTCTTCGGCGGTGTTGGCAAGGCGGGTGCTGGCTAAACTGACCTGTTCGATACTTTTGCGAAATTTCTCTATCAACTTGTTGAACGCTGCTGCTGCGAGCCCCAGCTCATCCGTAGAGTTGATGTTGACCCGTTGGTTGAGGTCGTTGTTTTCTTCAATGTCTTCTATCGTGCTGCTTAAGGTGAGTATCGGTTTTGTGAAAATGCCTGAAATATAGATGCCGATGCCCGCAGCAATCAACACGATTATCGCGGTGAAGCCACTTGAAAGAGCCAGTAAGTTGATCGACAGGGCGTCGGCTGCCTGCAGTGCTTCCTCTTCGTCAATTTCTGCGAGTACAGCCCATTTAACGCCGCGAATTGAGACCGGTGAATAGGCTGAAAAGACACTAACTCCGCGAAAATCGTTTATCACTTTAACGCCGGTATTACCGGCCAGCGCCTCTTTAACACCAATGTTTTTTACTGCCTGTAAACCAATTGAGGTATTTTTTGCCTTGATATTATTGATGGTGCCTGGCGTTGTTCCGGCTCGCTGTAATGCCTCGATATAACCTTCCTTGTCCTCAACCAGAAAACGACTGATGCTACGCATTGTGGAGTCTTGACCCACAAGGTATGTTTCACCTGAAAGGCCCAACCCCACGTTTTGCCAATTGTTGCCGTGGGTCATCAACAGGTTAATTCTGTCGATTGGCATTTGGAAAATTAAGACGCCAATTTCTTTCCCCTCATCGAAAATGGGCGCGGCGATAAAAGCCGCCGGATCCTGGTAAGAAGGCGGGTAGGGTTCAAAGTCAACCAAAGATGTTGCGTTGGGAGACGTCGCCTGGTTAACGTTGCGAAATACCTTGCCAATACCGGAGTCTGCATAGGGCCCGTCAATAAGCGATGTGGTGAAATCTAACTCTTTGAAAACAGAATAAATGATATCGCCGGTTTCAGGGTCCACTAAAAAAATATCATAAAACTCAAATCGTTCTAAAAAAGCCCGAAAAATAGGGTGGTAGTTCGCGTGCGATAGACTGTAAGAAGATTGATTCTCCAGGCGATCCAGCAGATGTTTTTCGCCCAAGAGGTTCTGGTTGGCTGCGATAAATTCATATTGCAGCGCGATAGAGTCGTCGTCGAGAGCATCTAACCACTGCTCGCTGTTTGCACTGGCCCCCTGATTACGTCGACGATATTCCTCACCGAAAATATTGCTGTAATAGTCGCTGAGTTCCTTTCTGTGGGCCTGAGTATCAACATCGTTTTCTGAGCGATAATTTTGGAAATTACGTTTTAGCTCGCCCATGCCCTGAATCACAAAGGGATCATTTGACAGTTCTATAATCTGTTTTTCGATGGTCGTGAAATAATCTTCGATTCGGCCCTTCGTCAGTTCGCGGATCGCCACCAGCTGTTGCTCGGCGGCAGCCTCTAGCGCGCTTTGGCTTTTTCCAACGGCAACAAAATTAAAAATCATGCTGGACAGGATGACG
>CAJWCA010000208.1 GCA_913020395.1 uncultured Cellvibrionales bacterium
CGGTGCCGAGCGCTCAATCGATGTGGCCATGAGCCCTATTCAGTTTCGTGCCGCCTATGCGAGCTACCAGGATTGCCTCAGTACCTTGTTGCCCGTAAATTTCGACCAAATTTCGCGCACACCCATTTATTTCCCATCCGGATCGGAAGAGCTGCACGAAAATGAATTGCGCAAGCTGGATAATGTGGTTCTATACGTCAATGCCGACCCTAGCGTTCAGGCTTTTTATATTGATGGCCACACCGATAGTAATGGTGCCAGAAACGACAATTTGGAGCTGTCTAAAATGCGCGCCGAGATGGTGGCTCAATACCTGACCAGCCGCGGGGTTGATGCCAGCAAAATTACCAGTCGCTGGCACGGTGAGCGCTACCCGGTTAAAAGTAACCGCAGTCGGAGTGGCCGGGCGCAAAACCGACGGGTGACGATTCGCCTCGACCGTTTGCCCGCAGCGAAAGAGACGCAAAGCCCAAGTGTCGCGCAACAGATCTGATCGTGGGTAATTCCCCCAAAACTGCGATTAATTTCTTATAAATCAACTCGATGGCCGTCTAAAACCCCACATTCCCGCTGGGAATTCATCTCAATTCAGGCTACAATTCGCGCCCAAAATTTATGAACTGTACCTGTAATCAAAGGTCTTTAGCTGCAATATAACAATCACAGCACAGTTAAAGCTTGCCAATAAACCGCAAGGGAGATGGTTATGTCATCTGTGAACAAAGTCGTATTAGCCTACTCTGGAGGCTTGGATACATCTGTTATTGTTAAATGGCTACAAGAAACCTACGGCTGTGAAGTCGTTACATTTACCGCTGATATCGGCCAGGGTGAAGAAGTTGAACCCGCCCGAGCCAAAGCCCAAGCTCTGGGTATTAAAGAAATTTATATCGATGATTTGCGCGAAGAGTTCGTACGGGACTTCGTTTTCCCTATGTTTCGCGCCAATGCGATCTATGAAGGTGAATACCTCTTGGGCACCTCGATTGCCCGCCCATTGATCGCCAAACGCCTGATTGAAATTGCCAATGAAACCGGCGCTGATGCAATCTCTCACGGCGCGACCGGTAAAGGTAATGATCAGGTGCGCTTTGAACTGGGTGCTTACGCACTGAAGCCGGGTGTGCAGGTCATCGCACCCTGGAGAGAGTGGGACCTGAGTTCTCGTGAAAGCCTGATGGCCTATTGTGAAAAGCACAATATTCCAGTGGACTATGCTAACGCTAAGAAAAAATCCCCCTATTCAATGGACGCCAACTTGCTGCACATCTCTTATGAGGGTGGCAACCTGGAAGATCCTTGGTGGGAGGCCAATGATGAAGATATGTGGCGCTGGAGTGTCTCTCCGGAAGAGGCACCTGATACACCCACCTATCTTGAAATCACCTACAAAAAGGGTGACATTGTTGCTATAGACGGCCAGGCCATGAGCCCGGCTGAAGTGCTTGCTCACTTGAATAAAGTGGGTGGAGACAACGGTATTGGCCGTTTGGATATCGTAGAGAACCGTTATGTGGGCATGAAGTCCCGCGGTTGCTATGAAACGCCGGGCGGCACCATCATGCTCAAGGCTCACCGAGCCATTGAGTCCATCACACTCGACCGAGAGGTCGCACACCTGAAAGATCAAATGATGCCCAAGTATGCCGAGCTGGTATACAACGGTTATTGGTGGAGCCCGGAGCGCAGCATGCTGCAAACCGCCATCGACGAATCTCAACAGGTAGTCAACGGTGAAGTGCGCGTAAAACTCTACAAAGGGGGCGTTCACGTTGTTGGCCGTCGCTCTGAAGACAGTCTTTTTGATGAAAAGATTGCAACCTTTGAAGACGATGACGGCGCTTACAACCAGCAGGATGCGGAAGGCTTTATTAAGCTGAATGCCTTGCGTATGCGGATTGCTGCCGATAAGGGCCGCAAGCTACTCTAAGTTAGCGTAGCTTGTTAGTCCCGGTGTGCCCCGGCACTTGCCAGACCACTATTTGAACTGTCTGGCAGGGCTTGGGCGCAGGGCGTCACATCATGTTCTACACTGATACAGGGTTTATTGACTACGGTCATGACGGCACGCGCATGAATAGTGAAAAATGGCGCGGCCAAACTTTGGGTTCTTGGTGATAGAGCAAGCTGTTCCACTAAATATTTCTTGATGACTTAATTTGGAATCATCTATATGAGTAGTAACCTGGCACATGCCGGAGATCATCCGACATACAACTATAAGATTGTGCGTCAATTTACCATTATGACTGTCATTTGGGGTGTCGTTGGCATGTCGGTGGGAGTGCTCATTGCCTCTCAGTTGGTGTGGCCCGAGCTCAACGATATCTTTCAGCCCTATAGCCACTTTGGGCGGCTTCGCCCACTGCATACCAATGCGGTTATTTTTGCATTCGGTGGCTGTGCCTTGTTTGCGACATCTTATTACGTTGTTCAGCGTACTTGCCAGGCCACTTTATATGGCGGCTGGTTGGTGCCTTTTACATTCTGGGGCTGGCAGCTTGTGATAGTCGCTGCCGCAATCACCTTGCCTTTAGGTTATACCACCACTAAAGAATATGCTGAGCTTGAGTGGCCCATTGATATTTTAATCACCTTGGTCTGGGTCTCCTACGCCGTGGTATTTTTTGGCACGATTGCCAAGCGGCGCACCAGCCACATTTATGTGGCGAACTGGTTTTATGGGGCCTTCATTATCACCGTGGCGGTATTACACGTTGTTAACAATGCCGAAGTACCGGTTACCCTGTGGAAATCTTATTCGGCCTACTCCGGTGCAATGGATGCCATGGTTCAGTGGTGGTACGGCCACAATGCCGTTGGCTTTTTCCTGACCGCCGGTTTTCTCGGCATGATGTATTACTTCGTGCCCAAGCAAGCGGGCAGACCCGTTTACTCATATCAGTTGTCCATCGTTCACTTCTGGGCGCTGGTTTCACTGTATATTTGGGCCGGTGCACACCACCTGCATTACTCTGCACTGCCGGATTGGGCACAGAGTCTGGGCATGGTGATGTCGCTGATTTTGCTAGCGCCTAGTTGGGGAGGCATGATTAACGGCATCATGACCTTGTCGGGCGCGTGGCACAAATTACGCACTGACCCCACCTTACGTTTTTTGGTGGTTTCGCTGTCATTTTACGGGATGTCTACCTTCGAAGGTCCGATGATGGCAATCAAAACGGTCAATGCCTTGTCCCACAATACTGACTGGACTGTGGGTCATGTACATTCCGGCGCACTGGGTTGGGTGGCGATGATTTCTATCGGTGCGATATACCATCTGTTGCCTGTCTTGACCGGTCGCAAAGAAATGTACAGTGAACGTTTGATCAATGTTCACTTCTGGTTGGCGACGGTGGGCACGGTGCTCTACATCGCCGCGATGTGGGTCAACGGCATCATGCAAGGATTGATGTGGCGCGCCTTTAATGCCGACGGCACATTGACCTACAGCTTTGTTGAAGCGGTTGAAGCAAGCTATCCGGGTTATTTTGTTCGAGTTCTGGGTGGCATGTTCTTCCTCATAGGTATGCTGATAATGACCTATAACATGTATCGCACGCTCGCCGCGGCGGAAGAAGAGGCCGAGTCTAGCGCTCAGCCCCAGACAGCGTAGAGGGAGCTGAACATGAAAAATCATGACATAGTTGAAAAGAATATTGGTTTGATGGTGGTGTTGGTTGTTGTTGCCATCAGCTTTGGTGGCTTGGTTGAAATCGTGCCACAGTTTTACTTAAAAGAAACGACAGAGCCTATCGAGGGATTGAAACCCCTGGACGCTGTGAGTTTGGAAGGCCGCGATATTTATATTCGCGAAGGCTGCCATGTGTGCCATACACAAATGGTTCGTCCTTTACGCGCCGAGGTCGAGCGTTACGGGCACTATTCGGTGGCGGGCGAGTCTGTCTATGAACACCCCTTTCTCTGGGGGTCCAAGCGAACGGGGCCTGATCTGGCTCGTGTTGGCGGTCGTTATTCTGATGCCTGGCACAAAGCCCACATGTTTAATCCACGCAATGTTGTGCCTGAGTCCAACATGCCTTCGTTCCCCTGGTTGTTCGACAACTATGTTGACGAAAAAATCACAGCCAGAAAAATGAAAGCCCTGAGAAGTGTCGGCGTGCCTTATACCGATGCTGATATTGAAGGCGCTGAGAAGGCGGTCAAAGGTGTGACGGAAATTGACGCCCTGGTTACCTACCTGCAGCAGTTGGGCATTCTCTTGAAGCAGAAGCGTTAAAACGATGGACATTAATACTCTCAGAGGACTGTCTACGGTTTTTGTGATGATCGCATTTTTAGGTGTGTGCTGGTGGGCCTATGCTCCCAAGCGCAAGAGCCAATTTAAAGATGCGGCGCAACTTCCTTTTGCCGATGAAAACGGGCCGGACAAACCTAGCAACGAAGTAACAAGTACTGAAAAAGAGCAGAACACATTATGAGCACGTTTTGGAACTTTTGGATTATAGGCCTCACCCTGATCAACCTCGTGTTGGTATTCTGGGTCTTAATGGCCAACCGTAAAGTCGCGGTAAACGATGAAGCTGACCCGGAGAACAAAACGACGGGCCATGTGTACGACGGTATCGAAGAGTACGACAACCCCCTGCCCAAGTGGTGGTTCCAGATGTTCCTGGCCACATTTGCATTCACCGCAGTCTATCTCTTGCTGTATCCCGGGCTCGGAAGTTACAAAGGGCTACTGGGCTGGACACAGATTAATCAGCTCGAGCGCGAAGAGCAAAAAGCGGACAATCGTTACTCGGAATTGTATGGCAATTTTGCCGAGCTACCGATTGAAGAGCTGGCAGAAAACCCGAAAGCTTTAAAAATGGGTTTGCGTTTGTTTGCCAATAACTGTGCCCTTTGCCACGGTGCTGATGGCGGCGGAAACTATGGCTTCCCAGACTTGACCGACAAGGAATGGTTATATGGCGGCAGCGCCGAAAAAATTAAAGAGTCCATTGCACAGGGGCGGAACGGACAGATGCCTGCGTGGGGGGATATTCTGGGAGAAGAGAATGTCGCTAACGTAGCAGAACATATTCTCTCGCTGGGTGGCAGGGACCACGACGTAGAACAGGCCAAAGCTGGCGCCACCGTTTACAATCAAAACTGTGTTGCCTGTCATGGTTCAGAGGGCGAAGGCAGCCATCTTGTGGGTGCGCCCAACCTGGTCGATGATGTTTGGCTTTATGACGGGTCTGCGGCGGGCATCCGCCAATCTATACGTCAGGGACGTGCGGGCGCAATGCCCTCTCAAAAAGATAAACTCAAAGCCAACAAGATCCACCTCTTGTCTGCTTATGTTTATAGCCTGTCGCAAGATTACGAATAATCCTACCCTCATCGGGTCACACTGAGCACTTGTCTGCGCAGTGTGACCGGTTTGCATCAAAGGTTGTAGTCCGTGAGTGAAAGAATCCCAACGCTTGAGTGCAACGATAAAAGCGAATCCCAGCCAGACGTTCGTTATGTCAACCTCTACGAGTCTGAAGGGCGAGTTTACATTCGGAAAATAAGCGGATTCTATCAGCAGCTCCGACGTTATACCGGATTGCCTTTGATGGCGGGTTTTCTTTTGATGCCCTGGTTTCTAATCGACAACCGTCCGGCAATGTTGTTTGACCTGCCTGCACGTAAATTCCACATACTCTGGTTAACGTTCTGGCCGCAGGACAGCATGTTGTTGGCCTGGCTGCTGATTATTGCGGCGTTCTTATTATTTACTGTCACGGTTCTGGTCGGCAGGGTGTGGTGTGGTTTCACGTGCCCACAAACCGTGTGGACACACATGTTTGTCTGGGCCGAACATCTCTGTGAAGGAGACCGAAACAAACGAATCAAGCTTGATCGACAGGCAATGAATCTCAACAAATTCTTGCGCAAGAGTGCAAAACATAGTTTGTGGATTTCTATTTCGTTTATCACTGCGATTAGTTTTGTGGGTTACTTTACGCCGATTCGAAGCTTGATTGGCGATTTGCTCACCTTCAGTGCTCCGGCGACATCGGTATTCTGGGTCGCCTTTTTTACAGTGGGCACGTTCACGAACGCGGGGTATTTGAGGGAGCAAGTTTGCAAATATATGTGCCCCTATGCTCGCTTCCAATCTGTGATGTACGATCAGGATACACTTGCTGTTCATTACGACAAACACAGAGGAGAAACACGCGGTTCCCGTAAGCCCGGCGAGGACTACAGTGCCAAGGGTCTGGGTGACTGCATTGATTGTTCTTGGTGTGTTCAGGTGTGCCCGGTAGACATCGACATTCGGGACGGCCTGCAATATGAGTGTATCAATTGCGGCCTGTGTGTCGATGCCTGCAATACGGTGATGGACAAAATGCAGTACCCGCGCGGGCTCATCAGATTTACTTCGGAAGATGATCTAGAGTCTGGGAAAACCAATTTTTTGCGTCCGCGGCTCTATGCCTACAGCTTGGCTGTGATAGCAATGGTGTCCGCGTTTTCTTATTCTATATCCACACGTGTACCCGTAACGGTAGATGTGATCAGGGACCGTGGTGCACGTTTATATCGAGTGCAGGGTGACCAGATACAAAATGTCTATACAATCAAAATAAACAATATGGACCGCAAACCACACAAATACGATATCAGTGTTAGCGGCGAGCACGATTACCAATTAAAAGGATATCGTTCGATGGAATTAGAGGAGGGTGAGGTGTTTACAATGCCCGTTCGAATCTCGGTTCCTCGAAAGCAGCTGAGTAAAACGAAAAACGAGATTATTATTAAGATTACGGCCAAAGATGATTTGGCGGTGTCAGCAACCGAAACCAGTAGTTTTATTGGTCCAAAACCGAAATAGCCCAGCCGATGGTCAGAATAAAATGAGTAGACAGCGCTCCGCGTTAAATGAACAGGATCAAGAAGGCCAACCCTGGTATCGACAATTTTGGGGTTGGTTTGTATTTACTCCTTTGTTTGTCGTTATTATTGCCAGCTTGTTTTTTGTATCAACGGCATTTAAACATGCCGATGATGTGGTGGTCGATAATTACTACAAAGAAGGGAGAATGATTAACCAGCGCTTTGAGCTCGATAAAAGGGCCGTGGCGCTGGGTATCGCTGGCGAACTTCGTTTTGATCGTGAATCCGGGGAGGTCTTTCTGACCTTGCAGGCGCGGGAATCTCTAGAAAAGACCTTGAGACTGGACCTCAATCATCCCGCCAGTGAAAACTTGGATCGCAGCGTGGTATTGACGGCGGTGTCTGTCAATAGTTATCGAGGCGATCTGGATCGAGCCCTCGATCATCGCTGGTACATTCGGATTCAAGCAGATACCGAAAGCGTTGGGGATTCTCAGCCTGAGGCGTTAAACAATACGCCTTGGCGCCTTAATGGCACCATCGATTTTGCTCACAGTGATATTGTTTCGTTTGGGCAGTAAGAGCGGTTAATATGACCGTATTGGCCCCCTCAATTGAAGCCGCCGACTGCTACCATTGCGGCTTGCCCGTCCCTGAAAATTCACATCACGCGTTAATGATTAATGGCGAGCAGCGCGCGATGTGCTGCCCGGGCTGTGAGGCTGTCGCACAGGCCATTCTTGAAGGTGGGCTCGAAAGTTTCTATCGTTTTCGCAGCGAGCACGCACCTCGCCCTAAAGAGGACTCCCCCACAGAGTGGGATATTTATAATTTGCAGGACTTGCAGGCAGATTTCGTATCCACAACACCAGAGGGTTACAAAGAGGCCAAGTTACTGATTGATGGCATTACGTGTGCGGCCTGTGTTTGGTTGTTGGAGACCAAGTTGGGCCGTTTGCCAGGCATAGAATCGGTCAGCGTCAATGCCAGCACACTCCGCTGTTTTGTTCGCTGGAGGCCAGAACAACAAAACCTGGCCGATATTATGGCTGAAATTAATCATCTGGGTTATGAGCCTCGCCCGGCCAGCGACGATCAGGTATTCCAGCTGCGCAAACAGGAAACGCAACGCTCATTGATGCGATTGGGTGTGGCTGGCATAGGCATGATGCAGGTGGGCATGGTGGCCATTGCCCTGTATGCAGGAGCATTGCAAGGCATTAGTGTGTACATGCAAGACCTGCTGCGAGTCCTGAGTTTAGTGATCTCAACCCCGATTGTTTTTTACAGC
>CAJWCA010000209.1 GCA_913020395.1 uncultured Cellvibrionales bacterium
CGTTTCTACCTCTTTGATCCGGGCGCGGGCCTTTGCCACAAGTGCGGCTGCCGTTGTCGTCAAGGCCATGTCGTATCCTCGTCTTGGGTTTGGTAAGTCTTGCACCTCAGGGCGCGTCCAACAAGCGAATTTATTGGCCGTAATCCTTACAGGCACTTCCGGACAAACCAACGACAGGCTACAGCTGTGCAGACACCGCTATGCTGCAAGTTTTACCAAGGTCCATGAATAATCTTCCTGCAATGACCACTTGTTTGCTTGCAGATAGTCCTTTGCCCATGACACTTGGAAACAGCGCAATCGCAATATGAGGTAAGCTGTGGAGATTGATCGAAGAACCCGGGTGCACAAAAGCGGTGCGCTTTTTGCAGTTCGAAGGGGGCTCCCCAAAAATAATAACTCAATTCCATTTCTGAATTGCAGCGCTTACCTAAGCGAAAGGTTGAGAAACTAAGAGCCTGGGATGCTGCGGATGAATACCTTCTCCAGTCGCTCAGTGAACATAAAGAGTTGGTTGAGGGAGCTAAAATCCTTCTGCTTAATGATCACTTTGGTGCGTTGGCTGTAGCCTTACATACCTATTTCCCCTATAGCTGGTCCGACTCTCATCTTGGGCGGCTGGCGGTTGAGGCAAATTACGAAGTTAACGGGCTAGTAAAGACTGGACCCAGTTTTATCGAGTCCACACAGGTGCCAGATATTGGTCAGGCGTTTGATATCGTGGTGTTGAAGGTCCCTAAAACATTGGCGCTTCTAGAATACCAGCTGTCCACTCTTCAGGCCCATTGTTCGGATAAAACGCTGATTCTCGCCGGGGGGATGACCCGTGGTATTCACAATTCCACACTGAATTTATTTGAGAAATACCTGGGACCCTGCACAACTTCGCTGGCACGTAAAAAAGCCAGACTTATTTTTTGTGAGCGGGAGCTGAGTTTAAGCAATAAGCCTGTTGCGACAAGTTCGAAATACCTTTTGGAGAATACTGAATTTGTTATTAGCAACCAGGCCAATGTCTTTTCACGCGAGAGCTTAGACATAGGAACACGTTTTTTTCTAGCGCAGCTTAAACAGTCAGATCAGGCTCTCCGTATTGTCGATCTGGGGTGTGGCAATGGCGTCGTCGGTTTGATTGCCGCAAAGCTCAACCCTAATGCCACCATTTTGTTCCGGGATGAGTCTTATATGGCGCTGGCATCGGCCGAAGAGAATTTCAGATCTGCCTATGGAAACGCGAGGCAGGCAGAGTTTTGTGCGGCGGATTGCCTGGGTGATATACCCCCGGAGAGCGTGGATATCATTTTAAATAATCCACCTTTTCATCAGAACAATGCAGTTGGCGAGTTTGTTGCCTGGCAAATGTTTCAGGAGTCTTTGCTTGCGCTAAAAAAAGGCGGGGAACTGTGGGTTATTGGCAATCGCCACCTCGCTTATCACAGCAAGCTGAAAAAGTTGTTTGGTCGGTGTGATTTGCTCGCGAGCAACAAGAAGTTTGTTGTGCTAAAAGCCACTAAAGCTCATTAACGCCAGTTTTCCCAGGCGGCCATGACCTTTCTGGAGTATCGATAACTACCATAGCTGCCGTTATAACGCGCTAGCGCTTCGGCCATATGTCCATCGGCACGTTTGATGTAATATTTTAATATTGTGCAGCCGTATTTGAGGTTTGTTTCCGCATCGATCAAGTTGTCCTGACCTTGACCAATCTCATGCTTCCAGAAGGGCATGACTTGCATGAGCCCCTGTGCACCAACACGAGACACCGCGTAGGGGTTAAACCCACTCTCCACCTCAATGATGGCCAAAACAAAAGCGGGTTGCAGTTCTGCCCGTGTTGCCGCCCGATGAATGGATTGTAAGAGCGCCATTCGTTCATGGGGGTCTTTGACAAACCTTTTTAGACGGCCGGACATTGACATCAGCCAAACTTCTGCGTCAAAGCGATCGACAAAACTGTCTGAACCCGCAATGGCTGCCTGCATAGCCCTTCGAGATTCCTCATCCAAAGCGTTTGTTTGCTCAGCTTGCGCGCTGGCATTTAGAGGGGACAGCAAGCAAGCCAATACCAGAGTAATCAGGTAAAAATGCTTGGCTTGCTGGTGGCGTCCCCTGTGCATCGTTAGTATCAACGAACGATTCTAGCGGTCAGAAAATCGACCAGTTCGTCAGCGGGGATTTCTCTGTTGCTACTCTCGCGACGGTCTCTATATTCGATCGTTCCCTGATCCAGGCCTTTGTCTCCAATAACAATCCGGTGAGGAATACCCATCAGTTCCGTATTGGCCAGCATGACACCCAGGCGGGCTTTTGCTTCATCCATAAACAGGACATCGATGCCTGCCGCCTGAAGTTCTTTATAGAGCGCCTCACATTTTTGCGCAACGGCTTCCGATTTGTGCATATTAATCGGTACCAGAGCGAGCTGAAATGGCGCAATGGCATCAGGCCAAATGATGCCATTGTCGTCGTTATTCTGTTCGATAGCCGACGCGACAATGCGTGAAACGCCGATCCCATAACAACCCATCATCATCGTCTGAGCTTTGCCATTTTCGTCCAGAACGGAGGCGTTCATTGCAGAGCTGTATTTTGTGCCTAACTGGAAGATATGACCCACTTCAATGCCTCGTTTGATTTCCAGAGAGCCTTTCCCGTCGGGGCTGGGGTCTCCGGCAAGTACATTGCGAATGTCGGCGGTGCGTGGGGCGGGCATATCCCGCTCCCAGTTTGC
Source organism: uncultured Cellvibrionales bacterium (assembly GCA_913020395.1). GTDB lineage: Bacteria > Pseudomonadota > Gammaproteobacteria > Pseudomonadales > Cellvibrionaceae > CAJWCA01. Next base: position 2,732 of record CAJWCA010000209.1, read on the forward strand.
GCCAGTGAGGTGGAAACCGTCTTTGTTAGCACCACAGACAAAGTCAGCAAGGTGCGCGGCCGCGTGATCGGCAATGACATCGATCGAGAGGCCAATGGGGCCAATCGATCCGACTTTTACACCAAGCTCTGCCTCTACTCGTTCTTCGGGGGCAAAACAAAGAGGTGATGCCACACCCTCCAGTTTTTCCGCTTTGATGTCATTCAGCTCATGATCACCGCGAACAACCAGTGCAATCAGCGGTGCGGTCTCGTCCTCTTTCGCTTCTCCCAGCACTATGAGCGTTTTAATGGTTCGTGAGGCAGAAATGTCCATAAATGAGCAGAGTTCGCTGATCGTGTGCTGGTCTGGCGTTGCGAGTTCTTCCAGTGATTGTGCCGCAGCGGGTCTATCACCGCTCGGCTGCAGGGCTTCGGCTTTTTCAACGTTGGCGGCATAATCAGATTCAGTGCTGAAGGCAATGGCGTCTTCTCCACTGCTTGCCAGAACGTGAAACTCGTGGGACAGGGCTCCACCTATCGAGCCACTGTCGGCCATAACGGGGCGATAGTCCAGGCCGATACGATCAAATATTTTACAATAGGTCTGGTGCATCAACTCATAGGTTGATTGCAGGCAGCTCTCATTCACATGAAAGGAGTAGGCGTCTTTCATCAGAAACTCCCGTGAACGCATGACGCCAAAGCGGGGCCGGATTTCGTCGCGGAACTTGGTCTGAATTTGATAGAAATTAAGGGGAAGCTGCTTGTAGCTGCTCACCTGGGTGCGAACTATGTCGGTGATCACTTCTTCGTGAGTGGGTCCCAGGCAGAATTCTCTTTGGTGGCGATCCCGAATGCGGAGCAATTCGGGCCCGTACTCCTGCCATCGCCCGGATTCTTCCCAGAGCTCTGCAGGCTGCACAACGGGCATGAGTACTTCTTGAGCACCGGCGTTGTCCATTTCTTCCCTGACGATATTCTCGACTTTGCGAAGTGTGCGCAGGCCAAGAGGCAGCCAGTTGTACAAACCCGATGCCAGTTTTCGAATCAGGCCGGCCCGCAGCATTAACTGATGGCTAATAACTTCGGCGTCGGAGGGGGTTTCTTTTAGGGTGGCGATTAAAAAACGACTTGCACGCATGCTGGTGACTATCTCTTATGGCTGATATTCTGAAAAGTAGCTATTCTACGGTGCATCACCCATTGCGTACAATAAGGAAGGGCAATGTTTGAACTAGATCCACAATTACAGGCCGATACGTATCGATTGGGGAGTTGGCCACTCTGCGAAGTCTTGCTGAGTAAAGACGCCAATTACCCCTGGTGTATTTTAGTGCCCAGGCGAGAAGATATGCGAGAAGTCCACCATCTGAGCATGGAGGATAGACAGCAGCTATTGAAAGAGTCCTGTCATTTGGCCGAGCTTATGACCTCGCTGTTCAGTCCGGACAAAATGAATGTCGCGGCACTGGGGAATGTCGTGCCCCAATTGCATGTTCATCACATTGTTCGCTACGAGAACGATTTGGCTTGGCCTGGGCCGGTGTGGGGGGCTCATCCCAGTGCGAGTTACTCCGATGCCGATAGGGAGGAGCGGCTGACCCGTTTGCGAGGAGTTTTGGCGGGCAATGAATTCGAGTCTGCAGCAGAAGATTGAGTGTCTTGGCTGTCGGAGCGACAGGCAAAAAAAAGCCCTGAATATCAGGGCTTTTCTTCAGAATGAAACCGCTGACTACTCGGCCATTTCTTTGAGTTTCTTCAGGGGGCGTACTTTAACCTGGATTGAGGCAGGTTTTGCTTTGAACATCTGCTCTTCGCCAGTGAAAGGGTTAATACCTTTGCGTGCTTTCTTGGCAGGTTTTTTCACCGTGGTGACTTTCAGCAGACCGGGTAAAACGAACTCGCCAACGGCGCGCTTCTTAACGTGACCTTCAATCACATCAGATAACTCATCGAGTACAGATTGAACTTGTTTCTTGCTCAGTTCGGTGTTTTCAGCAATTTGAGTCAAAATCTGGGTTTTTGTAAAGCGCTCTTTTACGGCTTTGATTTTCTTCTCTGGCGCAGGTGCAGCTTTTTTAGCGGCGGCTTTCTTTGCGGGTGCCTTTTTGGCGGTAGCTTTTTTGGCTGGCATGAGAGTTTCCTTTCTTAGGCGAGATTATTGTTTAATTTTTAGCGAATAAAATCTGGTCAGCGTGTCTGACAAGGCCTGATTTTAAAGGCTGAAAGCCACCCCCCGGGCGGTTGCGTCTATATATAAAGGATTAAATCGCCTACGGCAACAAAAAATGCTTAAAATCAGGGGTTTTTTCGAAAAATAAGGCTAATGAAGGATTTTTTGTTCCTGTTCTACCTTATTAAAAATGTCTACCCAGAATTGGCTGAACTGAGTGCCCGCGTAACGATTGACTTCCAGTACTGAGCGAATCAGAGGGCGTTTGAGGTGAGTCTTGTGTGAATGGCCGTGCATGTTCGAGTCAAAAGCGTCAACAATGGCGAGGATTTTTGCCCCATCACAGATTTCCGCCTCTCTCAGGTTTTTCGGATAACCTTTCCCATCACAATGTTCATGGTGCTGAAGAACAATCTCAGCGGCGTCTTCCCAGTTTTTCATTCGGTGCAGCAAGTCGTGGCTCAACCTGACATGAGCCTGAACCTGCCGTTTGTCCTGGGCATTAAAGTTCTCTTCTTTGTGCAGTAATTCAACCGGCAGAAATGCCATGCTGAAGTCGTGCATATAAACGGCGGCGACCAACTGGGTTGGGTCGACCAGCCTGCCGGCTTCATCATTCATCTTCAAGGCAAGCTCGGCAATACGCCAGCTGCGGTCTTGCCAATAATGGGAGCGCTGTTCAATCACTGGCATCAATTGAGCAAAAAAATCCAGATCAGCATTGGGCACCACCCCAAAGTTCGTCAGCAGGCGGTTGATGGGTTCAGAGATATGGGCGGAACTGCGGGCAAGGTCCATACTCGGAGGTTCGACCGTAGTGCTGGGATCGAGTGCGACGATGGCCTTGTAAATTGCATCGTCTCTAAATTCAGCAGGTTGTTGAGTGATTTGAAAAATGGCCGCGCAGACCTTGTCGAAATTTTGTTCTCCTTCACTGCCTTTTTCGTGAAACAGGTTTTCTTGAATCAGTTGGTTGGTCAGGTCCATGGCGAGCAGAACCACATCACTGAGTTGGTCATTATATTCCAGGCGCTTTGCCCGAAGTTCTTCTAATACATCTTCCACGCTCTGCAGTAGAGGTGATAGATGGCCCAGACCGATATAGATCAGGTTGCCTTTGATGGTATGCACTGCTCGGAACAGGTCTTTTGCCAGCTCATTGTCCAGCGGCCGTTGCTCCAAGGCGAGCAGGGTGCGCTCACAGCGCTCGTAGGCTTCCCGGAAGTCCTGGAAAAAGTCGGCGATCAGCTCATCATCTACATGTTGTTCGAAGGAAAAGTCCATACCGGTGCCCACCTGAGGTTCATTAAAGCTTAGCACACTGGAATTCAGAGCCACAAAGCCACTAAATCTGCTACAAACTCCCTGAAAGTCACGCCTCGCTGGTTCTCGCGGGGCACAGGCTAGGGTATAATCGCCCGTCTTTTGGACCTGGCACAGATTATTCAGGCAGGTCTCGATGAGTAATAGTAGATAAAGGTCTGTTGTAATGCCTATATATGAATACCAATGCCAGTCTTGTTCTCACGAGCTCGAAGCGCTGCAGAAAATGAGTGATTCAGCACTCTCCGATTGCCCTCAGTGTAAAAATACTACGCTGCAGAAGAAGATATCGGCAGCGGGCTTCCGTCTTAAAGGGGGAGGTTGGTACGAAACCGATTTTAAGTCGGGCGACAAGAAGAATTTGGCGGGTGATAAGTCCGCCGGAGCCGCTAAACCCGCGGCGTCAGCGGCTGAGGGTAGCTGAGTACGCACCCTCCCTAAAACCTTTAAAAGAGTTAATCAACAGGAACAGTTTTATGCGCAGTATCTACTGTGGCGCTCTAAATGCCTCACATATCGATCAGGAAGTCACTCTGTGTGGCTGGGTGGACCGTCGTCGGGATCATGGGGGGGTTATTTTTATTGATCTCAGAGACCGTGATGGCATCGTTCAAGTGGTATTTGACCCCGATGCCGAAGAAGACTTCCTCCGTGCCGATAAGGTCCGCAATGAGTATGTATTGCAGGTGACCGGGCGTGTGCGTGCCAGAGATGCTGCGGCAGTTAACCCTAATATGGCAACCGGCGAAGTCGAAGTCTATGGTTTGCGCCTGGAAATACTGAACGAAGCGGAAACGCCTCCATTTCAGCTTGATGAGCATATCTCTGTAGGCGAGGATGTGCGTTTAAAGTACCGCTATGTGGATTTGCGTCGCCAGGACATGCAGAACAGACTGCGTTTTCGCTCAAAGGTGACTAATGCGATTCGCAATTACCTGGATGACAGCGGCTTTCTCGATATCGAAACGCCTATTCTTACCCGCGCGACGCCTGAAGGGGCTCGTGATTATCTGGTACCAAGCCGAACCCACGCCGGGCAATTCTTCGCCTTGCCTCAGTCTCCTCAATTGTTTAAACAGTTGTTGATGGTGTCGGGCTTCGACCGTTATTACCAAATCGCAAAGTGTTTCCGCGATGAAGATCTGCGTGCTGATCGCCAGCCAGAATTTACCCAGATTGACATCGAAACCTCGTTCATGTCTGAAGAGCAGATTATGTCTGTGACCGAAGAAATGATCACGCAGTTATACCAAGACTTAAAAGGTGTTGATCTCGGCACATTCCCTCGCATGGCCTACTCGGAAGCGATGGACAGATATGGTTCAGATAAGCCGGATTTGCGAATTCCGCTTGAATTGGTTGAAGTGAAAGACTTGATGACCGAGGTCGACTTCAAAGTATTCTCCGGCCCTGCTAACGATCCCAAAGGACGAGTGGCGGGACTAAAAGTGCCCGGTGGCAACGACAAGCTCACTCGCAAACAAATTGACTCCTATACCAAGTATGTCAGCATTTATGGTGCTAAAGGCCTGGCTTATATTAAGGTTAATGACAAAGACGACTTGGACAATGGTCTTCAGTCTCCCATCGTAAAGTTCTTGCCAAATGAGGTGAGGGCGGCATTGTTGGAACGCCTTGACGCTGAAAATGGCGACCTTATTTTCTTTGGTTCAGACTCTGCCAAGGTTGTATCTGAGGCGCTCGGCGCTCTTCGTTGCAAGTTAGGCGAAGACTTGGACCTCTACACTCGCGAGTGGGCACCTTTATGGGTTGTCGATTTCCCCATGTTCGAGGAGCTGAGCGACGGGAGCCTAACGCCGCTGCATCACCCCTTCACCGCGCCATCATGCTCTCCTGAAGAGTTGGCCGAGAATCCGGTCACCGCACTGTCCCGCGCCTATGACATGGTTTTGATT
>CAJWCA010000210.1 GCA_913020395.1 uncultured Cellvibrionales bacterium
TGCGGGTCTGTGACGTTTTGTTCTTGTTCTTGTTCTTGGTCACTCTGAGGTGGAATCACAATCTGTACCCGGCCCTGTTCGCCAGCGTCACCCGCGTTGGCTTTGACAACTGCGTGGGCAATATCGTAGTCGATACTCTCGCCCGTCATCGTCGTGCCTTCCTGCTCCAGGGACGCATTTTGAGTCAGTGTAATTCGGTCTTTAGCAACCAGGTAGTGAATAACAAAACCCTCAGCCACCACCAGACTTTTGTCTTCGGCGGGTTTCTGTTGGAAGCGTGCCGGAGAGCCCTTGGCAACGATGCGTTTTACCTTGTTGTCCAGGCGTTCAATGGTGACACGGTCAGCCCAGATACGCAGTGAGCCCTGATCAATTTGCACGGCGCCTTCATAGGTTGTTACACCGGTTTTGTCATTGCTGACGGCTTTGTTCGCCTGAATGTTGATAGCCTGATTGCGGTCAGAGCTGAGGCTCCAGCTGGGGGCGCTGAGGGCAGCCAGAGACAAAAAGCCTACCAGCCAGGATGAGAAAAATTTATTGCGGGTCATAGGTGCCTCTGACCTTAGAAGTCAGCACTAGTTTATTTTCTTTTACGTAAAATTTCAGGCCCCCGGCACGGGTCACGCTGCCGGCGGTCGTAATCATAACAGGTTTATTTGTTTCAGCGTATTGTTGCTCTGGCTTTACGACAAGTTCACTGGTAGATAGTTCGGATCTGCCGTTCAGTGCATCCTGACGCCAGGCGAGCACGTGGCCTGTGAGGGTGATTTTTTTGCCCTGCGCTCGACCGGTATCCGAGCTGATATTCCACGCTGGCTGGTCCGGTTCTAACAGGATGATTTCGGGAGACTCTATATCGGTGTAGTCTTTTGCAGACCTTCGTTTGGGGTGTTGCTGGAAGATGGAGAGCTTCTTGGCACTGAATATATAGCTGATCAAACCCTCTTCATCGTATTGCGTTGTTTTGACATCGGTCAGAAACGAGCGCGCCGTCGGTTTACGGTTTTCCGGGTCGCCCTTGTCTCTGGAAAAGACAGACGGGGGCGACTCCCACAGGATAATAAACGTGATGAGCAGGCCGATGACGGCAAGTATTGTGATCAGATTGCGTGGCATTGCGAGTACTCTTATACCACTCCTGCGCGCAATAAGTCATGCATATGGATGATACCGATGGCCTGATGTTCATCTTCAACAACCAGTGCGGTGATTTTTTTGTCTTCCATGAGGCCCAGGGCCTCTGCCGCGAGCATGCCTTTGTGAACAGTTTTAGGGCTTGAGTTCATTACCTGGCCGATAGTGGCCTGGTTGATGTCGATTTTATTGTCAACACTTCTTCGCAAGTCGCCGTCTGTGAATACGCCAATCAATTCATCCTTGTCGTTGATCACGGTAGTCATCCCCAAACCTTTTTCCGTCATTTCGACCAGAGCGCTGGTGACGGGTGTATTCTCCAGCACGCGGGGCACCTCTCCCCCTTTGTGCATAACGTCCTCAATCCGCAACAGTAACTTGCGTCCGAGTGCACCACCGGGGTGGGAAAAGGCAAAGTCATTGGCGGTGAATCCGCGAGCTTCCAGTAGCGCCACAGCCAGTGCGTCTCCCATCACCAGCGTGGCGGTAGTGCTGGAGGTGGGGGCCAGATTTAGAGGGCAGGCTTCCTGTTCAATATAAACGTTCAAATTGACATCGGCCGCCTGGGCCAGAGGGGAGTTGTCATCGCAGGTCATGCTGATTAAGGGCACACCCATGCGCTTGAGCAGAGGTATCAATGTCATGATTTCGGTCGATTTGCCTGAATAAGAAATGGCAATAACCACATCTTCCCGGGTAATCATGCCTAGATCGCCATGGCTGGCCTCACCTGGGTGGACAAAAAAGGACGGTGTGCCGGTGCTGGCGAAGGTCGCTGCAATCTTGTTGCCGATGTGACCGGACTTGCCCATTCCGCTGACAATGGTGCGGCCTTTGCAGTTGAGAATGATCTCGCACGCTTTTTCGAATTGCGCATCCATGCGGCTCTCTAAGGCCGCAATGGCATCCTTCTCAATGTTGATGGTGCGCTTGCCGGCGCTGGCGAAAAGTGATTCGTTCATAGTGTGTAACCGTTTGGAGCCAAATGTGAGTTAAAGGGCGTTCGCCGGCTTAAAACAACCAAAGATAGTAGCCAGCATAAGCCATTAGCAATAATACGCCTATGCGTTTACCGAGGCGGCCGTGGGTTTGATTGTAGCCGTCTCCGCTGGCGGGGGCGTTATTCTGGTTGGCCCTCAATTTGTAGTCCAGAGCGATGGCTAGAACGAGAAACAAGGTGAGGCCAGCCATTGATGCGTAGTCTCTAAAGAATACCTCCTCGCCCATTTGGGGGGAATCCACAAGTCCCGGCACAGCCAGAACCGCTAACAAATTGAAGATATTTGAACCAATGATATTGCCCAGCGCGATATCGTGATGCCCTTTCAGGGCGCTGACAACGGAGGCGGCCAGCTCTGGCAGGCTTGTGCCAATGGCGATGACTGTCAGGCCAATAATTAGCGGACTGACTTCAAAAAACAATGCAATTTCCTTTGCGCCCCAGACCAGGGTTTCCGCGCTCAGTATCAATAGCACCAGACCGCTGGCGAACCAGATGGCCGCTTTTGCTGTTTCCAATTGGGGTATTTCGTCGTCCTCTTCCTCGGTCGGGTGACCTTTTTTCCCCAGCGTCATAATGGTAAGCACGGGTATTAGTGAACCCAACAGCAGGAAGCCCTCCGCGGTAGTCAGCTTGCCGTCATATAGGCAGTAGCCCGCGATCGCGGTCACGGCCAGCAAAATTGGGGTCTCCTGAGTGAGGATATGGCGCTGTATGGGCAGCGGCGAAATCAGTGCCGTCACGCCCAGCACCAAGCCGATGTTGGCCAGGTTTGAACCCAGTGCATTGCCCACGGCCAGATCGCCCGTCTGTTTGATTGCGGCACTAATAGAGACGACAATTTCGGGGGCCGAGGTGCCAAAGGCGACAATCGTCAAGCCAATCACCATTTTCGGGATGCCGAAATTTTTAGCCATAGCGGCACTGCCACCCACAAAGCGGTCAGCGCTCCAAATAAGGCCGACAAAGCCCGCGAGGATGGCAAATGATGCCAGCCAGATATCCGTCATAATGGTAACTCTTTGGTTCAGTAGGTGTTTTCGGGGGTGAAACCGGTTTTTGGGTAGTTTTTGAATGGGGTGAAATGGTATAGTGCTTGCCTCGGATTGTCAGCTAATTCTGCGACATTATTCGATGACGGGTAAACTTATTGCGTTTTTCTGGTTCCAAGAGTCTTCATATTGGGGTTAATGAGGACTTTGGGCGTTTGTATGGCGCTAGAACAGTAACCCCGTACTTTCATTTCTTAGTGTTTTCGGGTCGTTTTTTATGAGTCAAATTTTTGTTAAGTCGGGTAGTGCCCGGCTGAATGTGTGTCTTTGGATTGTGGCATCACTGTTTGTTTTTTCCGGATTTGCTCGCGCTACCGATGCGCTGCCCGGGCATTCGGCCCATGGCATTGTGCAAGGTGTGCAGGACCAGTTGCTGGATACAATCCGCGGTGACGGCGATATTGCCACGAACGATGAATCTGCCTATTTTGAGCAGGTTAAAGCGATCCTGGCGCCGGTTGTCGATTTTCGTTATATCGCCCGTGGAGTCATGGGCGGGTATGCCAAGCAGGCCTCAAAAGAGCAGCGTGAGACGTTTGCGGAAGTATTCCAATACGGTCTGGTCAGTACTTATGCCAAAGGCATGGCCAGTTACGCGGATCAATCAATCTCCATCTTGCCGCCCAAGGGCGACATCAGCGGGCAGAAGACCATCAGTGTTTTGCAGCAAGTGCAGGGCGAGGACGGTGTAAACCGTGTTTCCTACACCATGAAGCTTAATCGCGCCGGCGAGTGGAAGCTGGTTAATGTCGTATTGAACGGTATTAATCTGGGCATCACTTTCCGCACACAGTTTTATCAGGCAATGAAGAAAAGAGATGGCGATATCGAGCTTGTCATTGCTGAGTGGTCTGCCGAATAAACTTCTGACCGGTACGCCGTGTCAGTCAATTAATTGAAAGAAAAGAATGAAGGTAAGAGGTGATTATGCAAGCGAATGACATTAAGGCTTTATTGGAAACGGAAATTGCAGGGGCACAAGCACAGGTCTCTATCGATGGAAGCCATGTCAATATTGTTGTAATCAGTGATGTTTTTGAGGGGCTCAATGCCGTCAAAAAGCAGCAATTGGTGTACAAAGTGTTGTCAGAGCATATCGCCAGTGGGGTCATCCATGCGGTAAACATGCAAACCCTGACGCCTTCCGAAGCCAGCTGAGACTAAGTACATGGACAAGTTGATAATACGGGGTAGTGGCCCGGTAGATGGCGAAATTCGCATTTCGGGTTCGAAAAACTCTGCGCTGCCCATTTTGGCCGCGACCTTGCTCGCAGACGGCCCCATGCATATCTGTAATATGCCCCACCTCAATGATGTAACAACCATGCTGGCCTTGCTCCGGTGTATGGGGGTGGAAGTCACCATTGATGAAAAAATGTGTGTGGAGATTGATCCGAGCACGATCACAGAATTCACGGCTCCCTATGACCTGGTTAAAACCATGCGGGCATCCATTCTGGTGTTGGGGCCGATGCTGAGCCACTTTGGTGTGGCGAATGTGTCTTTTCCCGGCGGTTGCGCCATCGGTAGTCGACCCGTAGATATTCACTTGCGTGGACTCGAGGCGATGGGAGCTAAAATTGAGGTGGATGAGGGTTACATTCGGGCAAAGGTTGACGGCCGCCTGAAGGGGGCTCACATCTTTATGGATGTGGTGACCGTTGGCGGCACTGAAAACCTGTTAATGGCCGCGGTGTTGGCCGATGGCAAAACGGTATTGGAAAATGCTGCCCGGGAGCCTGAGATTGTAGATTTGGCCAACTGCTTAGTAGCGATGGGCGCCAATATCGAGGGGATCGGAAGTGATACCTTGGTTATCCACGGTGTCAAACGTTTGCAAGGCTGCACCTACAACGTCATGCCCGACCGAATCGAGACGGGTACTTATTTGGTTGCCGCGGCCACCAGTGGTGGGCGGGTCAAACTGAAAGATACTTGCGGTGTGATTCTAGAGTCGGTGTTGCTCAAGCTCGAAGAGGCCGGCGCCAGTTTGAATATGGGTGATGATTGGATTGAGCTCAATATGAACGGCAACCGCCCCAAGTCGGTCAATTTGCGGACTGCGCCATACCCCGCGTTCCCCACGGATATGCAGGCACAGTTTACCGCGATGAACGCGGTCGCAGAAGGCAGTGCCACGGTTGTTGAAACCATTTTTGAAAATCGTTTGATTCAGATTCACGAGCTCAACCGTATGGGTGCGAATATTACACTCGAAGGCAATACGGCCATTATCAAGGGTGTGGAACGCTTGAAGGGAGCGCCTGTGATGGCGACAGACTTGCGAGCGTCGGCCAGTCTGGTAATTGCGGGCATGGTGGCCGAAGGCGAAACCATCGTTGATCGGATTTACCATATCGACCGTGGTTATGAATGTATTGAAGAGAAAATGCAGCAGCTGGGTGCGAATATTCGCCGAATGCCAGGCTAATGCCTCGCTTGAATCACTAGACAGTAAGAAGTAGGAAAGATGACACAAATTACGATTGCACTTACCAAGGGACGAATCCTCAAAGAAACCTTGCCCTTGCTGGCGGCGGCAGGCATTGAACCGCTTGAAGATATCAGTAAAAGTCGCAAGCTGACGTTTGAAACCTCTGTTGACGATGTGCGCTTGTTGATATTGCGTGGTTCGGATGTGCCGACCTATGTGAAATATGGCGCTGCGGATATTGGTGTGGCAGGTAAAGATACTTTAATGGAAAGCGGCGCGGAGGAGTTGTATGAACCTCTGGATCTCAATATCGCTCACTGTCGTTTAATGACGGCAGCCATCAAGGGTGTGCCCACCAGACCTGGACGTATAAAAGTTGCCACGAAATACGTCAATATTGCCCGCAAATATTACGCGGCCCAAGGACGTCAGGTAGACCTCATCAAACTGTATGGTGCAATGGAACTGGCACCTATCATGGATCTGGCCGATGAGATTGTGGACATTGTCGACACGGGCAATACCCTGAAGGCCAACGGTTTGGAGCCGCGAGAATTTATCTGCGATATCAGCTCCCGCCTGATCGTTAACAAAGCCTCCATGAAGATGAAACACGAATCGATTCAAAAAATCATTGATGCTATTGAAGCTGCGCTTGCGGTGTCAGCGTGAGTGATTCCAGCAACAACTTCTCCGATGAAATAAGGTGTCTGCAGTTTGGGCAGGCAGATTTTGAAGAGCGCTTGTCAGCGCTTCTTGCCTGGGAGTCAGTATCAGACACCGGGGTTGCCGATGCGGTAGCCGGTATTTTGCAGAATGTTAAAGATCGTGGTGATCAGGCTGTGCTGGAATATACCGAGCGATTTGACCGTTTAGCGGTTGACAGCATGGACGCTCTGGAAGTGCCCGCAGAGCGATTGCAGCAAGCACTGCAAGGCCTGCCGGCTGAACAGCGCTCGGCGCTGGAATTTGCAGCCTCGAGAGTGCGTCAATATCATGCCCATCAGAAACAGGATTCCTGGCAATATACTGAGCCGGACGGAACGGTGCTTGGGCAAAAGATATCTCCGATAGAAAAGGTGGGCATCTATGTGCCGGGCGGCAAGGCCTCCTACCCTTCTTCTGTTCTGATGAATGCCATTCCTGCCAAGGTAGCGGGCGTTGAAGAGCTGATCATGGTTGTGCCAACACCGGGTGGTGAAATCAATGAGATGGTGTTTGCGGCGGCGGCGATTGCGGGTGTTGATAGAGTGTTCACCATTGGAGGCGCGCAGGCGGTAGCCGCGTTAGCATACGGTACGCAAACCGTTCCAAAAGTGGACAAAATTGTTGGGCCGGGCAATATCTATGTGGCAACCGCAAAGCGGTCTGTCTTTGGCGAAGTCGCCATTGACATGATTGCAGGGCCCTCCGAAATTTTAATTATTTGTGATGGTGAAACCGATCCAGACTGGATAGCAATGGATTTGTTTTCCCAGGCCGAGCACGATGAGCAGGCCCAGTCGATTTTGGTTTCAACCGATGCCGACTTTATAGCGCGAGTGAAGGTGTCCATTGACAAGTTACTGCCTGGACTGGAGCGGTCTGATATTGCTCGTCAGTCTCTGCGCGATCGTGGAGCCATGATTCTGGTGGAAAACCTAGAGCAGGCCATTGCCGTATCCAATCGCATCGCCCCTGAACACCTCGAGTTGTCGATCGCTGATCCAGAGTCGATCCTGCCGTCGATTAAACATGCGGGTGCCATTTTTATGGGGCGTCACACGGCTGAAGCGCTGGGTGACTATTGTGCGGGCCCCAATCACGTGCTGCCCACATCGGGCACTGCACGCTTCTCTTCACCTCTGGGGGTTTATGACTTCCAGAAGCGTAGTTCATTGATTATGTGCTCAGAGGGTGGCGCGTCAGAGTTGGGCAAAACGGCGTCGGTACTGGCCCGTGGAGAGTCACTCGAGGCGCACGCACGCTCCGCCGAATATCGTATTAAATCCTAACCGGAAGCCTGTGGGCGAGTGCCCATGGTGGCGGTTAACTCTAGTTCGGATCCGCTGCGGACCACTTTGATCACGATGTCTTCGCCTGGCGCGATCTGGGCGACTTGCATCATGCTCAGCCTGCCGTCGTTGACGGCGCGCCGGTTGATATGAGTGATAACATCGCCGGGCAGTAAGCCGGCTTTGTGCGCAGGCCCATTGCTGTAGATTGCGCTAATAATCAGCCCGCTGTTTTGATTGAGTCCTGCCGCTTTGAGTTGCTGTGGGGACAGAGGACGGGCCTCAATGCCCAGCCAGCCTCTGACCACTCTGCCATGCTCAACAATATCATTGAGGGCATTGATTGCCGCATCTGCGGGAATGGCAAAACCTATGCCCACAGAATTGCCTGTGTTGGTTTTGTCTAGCACGGCGGTATTAATGCCAACCAGGTTTCCG
>CAJWCA010000211.1 GCA_913020395.1 uncultured Cellvibrionales bacterium
TGGTAGCGCTGTGCGCCCTTCACCTGTGTGATCAACACAAAATCAGCCTGGATGCGCCGGTCTCGGCGGTTTGGCCTGAATACGCTCAGCAGGGCAAGGAAAGCACGACCTTACGACACTTCTTAACACACAGCGCTGGCATGCCGGCCATTCGAGAGCGTTTACCCGACGAAGCGTTATACGACTGGAATTGCATGGCCAGCTCGCTGGCCAGTCAAGCGCCCTATTGGGAGCCGGGCACGGCCCATGGATACCATACCAATACCTTTGGCATTTTGGTGGGAGAGTTTGTACGCCGGGTGTCAGGTCTGTCCATTGGGGAGTACTTACAAAAATACATTGCAGGCCCTCTGAAGGCAGATGTGTATTTCGGCCTCAGTGATGAAGACCTGCTGCGGAGTGCGGAGCTCGATTGGCCCGATGAACCTAAGTTGCTGGCGAGCATGAATTTTGATCATGCACTGTCGGATTCCGAGCGCATGGCTCTGGCTGCCTATGCAAACCCCTACGGCATATCCAGCCTGGGAGTATTAAATTCAGCGCCCTGGCGTCAGTCAGAAATACCGTCGGCCAATGGTTTTGGCACTGCCAGGGGCTTGGCACGTATTTATCGCGCACTGGCCAATGGTGGCGGTGAAGGTGAGTATAGAATTACTCAGGAGAGCACACTTAAGCAGGCCTACAGCGTGCAGTGCGAGGGTGAAGATAAGATGCTGGCCAAAGATATTCGCTGGGGGCTGGGGTTTCAGTTAACCCACCCCAATCGTTTGTTAGGCCCTAACCCCAACAGCTTTGGACATTTCGGCAACGGGGGTTCTGTGGGATTTGCAGACCCCGATCAGAAAGTCGCTTTTGGCTATACCCTAAATCGGATTGTTCGCAATTGGGGGAGTCCGCAAAACAAAGCGTTAATCTCCTCAATTTATGAGAGCTTGTCTAGAGCCTAGTGCCCCTTAGCTGCACACGCGGTTTATTTTGCCCAGCCAGTTTCCGCAAGCGGTGTTCGAGGTTGCGGCAAGAAGTTGCCGCCCGGCAAGCATTTGCCGTCTAGTCTGGTGGCACTCCCCACAAATACTGCCTTACCCCCCATTAGCACCGCCTTAATCTCTGGCATATCTCTTGCACTTAACCGGAGCGGAGTGAGCGTTTAGTGTGTTGAAGGAACAATGATGAATACAATCTCTGGTTTCGGTTTTGGCTCGGGTGTCAATCAAGTGGAGCGTCGACATGCGCTTCCGGAAACTCAATTCACAACAATTGAAGCCAAAAGAGTGCTGCCCGCTCACTATGAAGTAGCGCAGGTGGCGACCTATGGATCTCCTCATGGATCTACTCAGGTCAGCCTGAGTGAAGATGTCACCGCCGCCGACTCCAAAGGCAAGATGCTCGTAGAAAAATATGAACAAAGTGTTGAGCAAGTTCGACGGGATCAAACGGCAGATAACGAAACCGAATCTACCTCGTTGCTGCATCTGGCTCCTCTGGAGCTGTTCAATCAGGCTGATGTTGAGGCCTATGAAAAACGACTGGCGGGAAAACTGGCAGAGCTGGGAGTTGACTCGGAAGAGCCCATTCGTTTTTCTATCGATTCTGAAGGTTATGTAAGAGTTCAGGGTGATCACCCACAAAAGGCAGAGATAGAAGCCATGTTTGCCGAGGACCAGGATCTTCGCAACGGCATGGTGCAGAGCCAGAATTTCTATTTATTCCGTGAAATGTACCAGCTTCATCAGCAGTGGGCCGAAAAGATTGAAGCGGGTGTTAATGAGGAGATTGCCGGTGCCTGGCTTGTGAATGCAGTGGGCAATGCGGTGGCCAAATCCAGCAACGGGCTCACCTTTCAGAGTGGCAAGTTTGCTGACCCCTTTGGTGGAGGTAATGCGGCAAACGCCTTGGCCGCAAAGGCCTACGGCTAATGTAATCAGCCCATGCGGGCATTGATGCACATCTCGCTCTCCCCCCCAGCCACATAATATACCTCTTTGTGTTAAAGATTTTTCTCTAGTTGCCGCTATAGGGTATGTCAGTTTTATTGCCCCTGTACTGGTGTCGGGGCTGCTGAACATACAGGGAGGGCTTGGCGTGGACAGTATTAATTCACAGGGAGTGAACAGAGCGTATGGCGGCGTTCTGCATAGTCGCACCATCCCACCTGAAAAAACCGCTGAATCTACCAAAGAAACCCAGCCAGACCGTGTATTGCGTTCTTCCGAACGTGATGATGCTGAAGACCAAGTGCAGTTGTCTTTGAGCTCGCAAGCGCAGAACGCAAGCGATGACCCCTCCAGGCAAACCTATAGCCATCTTGAAAAAACGATGACGTCTGAGCAGCTCAACGTCAACGATATCCGTGGCAGCCTAAATCAGTTACAAGCCTTGATGGGGGAGGCGAAGAGTTTTAAAGGCTCGGTGCGGGTGGTTGGGGATGATATCCCCACACGCGAACCCGCTGAAGTGACTCTGCCGGGCGAAAAAGGTCCCTACCGCGCCAGTGACAGCGGCAAGCTGTTTAGCCTGGTGGTGGTGACAGCAGACGGTGATCGAATTGAATTGGATATCACTAAAAGCAGTGGCTCTGAAGGTAGCGTGAGTGACGGTGATTATTACCGTTATAGCGATACTGAGATCAATTTTAAAGTGGACGGCGACCTGGACGCCGGTGAGTTGGAAGCACTGGCCGCTTTAACTGATAAGTTAGGTGGTTTGAGTGATACTTATCGCACTGACGGCTGGTTAACGCTTGGGGGCATTGAGGCGTTTGATCAGAGTGAGTTGTCCGGGTTCAGCCTCAATGTATCCGGCGAAAATACCGACAGTTTTAACCTGGACTATTCTGTCGATAACTTGAATCGTCAGCGCACCTTGAGTAGCAATCTAAATGGTTATGAATACGATATTACCGTTGATATGGACGGCCTTAAGGTCGACAAAAACGCTACCCTCAACAATCAATACGAGCAGTATCAGACCTTAATTCGCAACACGGCACACACCTATAAAAGTGGAGAGCACGCCGGTGGAGTTAGCTCCAGCAAAGCGGCGAGTTTCTTTTTAGGCGGAATGGATGCCTTGTTCCAGGTCAAGGACGTAGAGGAGGATGAAAAGGCAGAATCGGAGGAGGGAGCTGAAAAAACCGCCACCGAGAATCCGGTTCACCCAGCCCTTAAGGGAATGAAAGGTGAAGCCAAATCCTTGATGGAAAACTACGCCAGTGGTTTAGCTGATTTTACCGCATCGTTTAGCACGCCGGTATTCAGGCCCAATGAGGAACAGCCCGGTGAAGTCTCCAGAATGACTTTGGATATTGCGCAAACAACGGAAGTGACTTACAGCCGTGACGGCGATCATCAGTACACACAAGTGAATCAACAGAGTGAATACGAATCCAGAGTGAGCCAGCATTTGGGTTTGGGGGGCGACAGTGTTGAACACGCCAACTTGGCACCGGAGTCGGAGGGTGGGCAGTCCTATTTGTATCGCACCGACATCAAGTCGGCCACGACATCTCGCATTCTCAATTTCCAAGATAACAATCAACTCTTGTCGATTGATGAATTGCGTGATCAAGAGCATATTCAAAAAAATAAGCTGGTGGTGCAGGGGCAAATTGAAAGCGATACCACTGAAGATTTAAGTTCGCCCGTTAAAAATAAGGATACTCGTGTTGATATTCCTACAATGGATCGTGGGCAGTATTTGTCGGGACAGGCGCTCAGGGATTATATGAATGTTAAGCAGCTCGACAACTTGGTGGATGGCAACAAGGTCGAGCTGTTTATTTGATTTTCAGATTTCCTTTTTTCAGATTTCTTTTTTCCAGGTTTGTTTTGTATCAGGCCTGCGCTGCCGCCGGCTCTGAAGAATCCTTTGAAAAAACAATATACGCTAAGATGCCGCCATAGATATCAAGCAAAGCATGCAGAACAATCGGAATGAAGATTGAATCCGTCGCAAGATATACCAAAGCCATGACCAAACCCATTACTGCCGTTCTGATAACGTGCAGAGGCCCTTGGTAAATATGTGGCAGGCCAAAGGCAAGGCTCGAGAGCAGAACCGCTCCGTAAACCGGTAAGTATTGGCTGAGGAAGTTCATCAGGTAGCCTCGGAACAACAACTCTTCACACACGCCTGCGGTGATTGATACTCCCCAAATAAAATATCGCGACTCCTTCTTTGTGGTGGGCATTAACCACGCGACAAATTCAAATTGTTTCCGCATCTCGGGGTGTTTTTCGGTGTCTTCACGCACCTGTTTAGTGGCGATCAGGATGTATCCAGCTATTAATGCCAGCGCCACAAGACCAATCTGGCTGCCCAGATTCCAGTGCCACTGAAGGCCAATATCCTGCAAAGACAGTTCGCCGCCATAGATCAGTCCGCCTAATACCAGGGTAGGTGCCCAGAGGTAATACATAATGCTGCGATACACGGCCAGCCGTTTTGCTGGCTCTGCGATCACACTTTGTTTTTCCTTTTCATGTGTCAGGAAGATGTAGATCGGATAGAGGGTAAAGAATGCCCACAAAATAATTTCCAGATAGATCATGTTGATGCCTTTGTTTGTTCGGAGTTGATGGGGCTATTTTAGGGTGTTAAAGTCGATAAACATATAGTATTGTTAATTAGTATTAATAAACTAAAAGTTTATAGAGGCTTCTAATGTTTAAGACTGAAACCCTACTTGCCTTCGTATTGGTTGCTAAACATGGCAGTTTTACCCTGGCAGCAGAGGTCAATGGGCAAACGGCCATGGCGATGAGCAAACAAGTCTCCCAGCTTGAGCTTAGACTAAACGAGTCATTATTTGAGCGTAGCACCCGCAAAGTCAGGCTCACGCAATTTGGCGAAGAGTTTCTTGCTCGGGCAGAACAAATACTGGGGCAGCATGATTCACTGGGCCACTGGCTCGAGTCGCGACAGCAGACCTGTCGCGGACTGCTGAGAATTATTACGCCGGGGGCCCAAACCTATGACGAAACGGTGTTCCCCTGGTTGGCGGAGTTTCACGCGCTTTATCCCGATATTGAGCTGGTTTTTGAGGTGCAGGAAACGCTGCTGGATATCAACCGAGATACCTATGACATCTACTGGGGGGTTGAGGAGTATTTAGGTGAGAAACACCCCGGCTTGAAACGTCGATCACTTTGGCAGGCGCAGTTTGGTGTTTTTGCCTCGCCTGATTACCTGCGTGACTATGGAACACCACAGACTCTCGATGATCTGCAGGGCCACAAAATCATTGCCCACCCCCATGCCCAGCCAGCCAATGCGCTCGTGGTTAAAAAGACGGGTGATAGCCAGCAAGATGAGATGGATTTCATTCCATTGCAGGCCCCCATTAAGTCGGTGGCCGGACACTCACTGTTGGCTGTGCAGGGGCTGGGGCTGATCAATGCACTGGCTGATAATCATGATATCAAGTCTTACCTTGAGAGTGGGCGGTTGGTGCCGGTGTTAGAGCCCTACTGGTTATCCTCCGCTGAAATCTATATTTATTACCAGCAGGTGAAGCTGGAGCAGCCGAAAGTCAGGGCCTTCATAGACTTTTTCCTGGGTAAAAGACACGAGTGGTGAGCCGCTGAAAATCTACTTTTTTAAGCGGCGTTTTGCTCCCGAAACTGTCGCGGCGTGACAGCAAACCACTTCTTGAAAGCCCGCTGGAATGCACTGGGCTCGGAGTAGCCGAGCTGTTCCGCTATGGCGTCTATGTCGGTGTTCTGGCGAATCAGCAGGTCCACCGCATATTCCCTGAGTAAGGCCTCTTTGATGTGGCGAAAGCTTGCACCTTGTTCCGCCAGATTGCGCTGAACCACGCGACGGTGCAGCCCCAATTCTGCGGCCACCTGATCAATGTTAACGCTTGCGGGTGTGACCGAGCCGATGATTTGTTTCACTCTGCCGATCAAGGTTTGGCCTTCGCGTTTGGCCCGCATCATGCCTTCGGCATAGGCCAAATTGATATGGTAAAGATGTTCATCTCGGCCGGCGATGGGGTTCACTAAACTTGCCGCAACAAATACCAGCGTGAAGTTGCCCGAGCGATTCTCAACCTTGCAGTCCAGTGCCTCAGCGCTTAATTCTGCATCGATGTCCTCTGGCACATAGAGGGTTTCTACCATCGCCTTGGCCCCCGAAATTTCCCGCAATAAAAGCAGCGTGCCCGTCACAACCGACAGTATCTGGTGTTGATTGACGGGCGTTGCACTGGCAGTGGGCACATACTCACATTCAATAAAACGACGATCGTTGGAGCGGGTAATGCGAAACTGACCGTTCTCACTGATCAGTTGCTGGAAGTTACTTATGTGCTCCAGGGCAACGCCGGCCGACGGGCTGTGCCAGCAGATGGGCATCAATACACCGGTCGACCTGAAGTTTTGACGAAAGCCAATATGCAGGCCCAGCAAAGGGTCTTGAGATTGTTGTTGGGCGCGATGCCAAAGTGTGCGGGCTGCTGCCAAGTTCAGGCTGTGATCGGGTAGTAGTTGATTGTTTGAGAAACCTGCTAAGCCTTTCACCAGTGCCTGAGTGTTCAGCCCGTGCTGAGAAAACGCCCCCATCAGTGAATTAATCCAGAGGCCTGTGATATGCAGGTGGTTCATGAACGGCAGGCTCGCGTTTGATTTAAAGGGAAAAGTACGTCTGAATTAGCTGTCGCAATATGTCATTTGGATTCGCCTTTTGTCAAGAGTCATGCGGGATTGAAGCGCATACTCAAAACACAACACCAGACATTAGCAAAAGGGGTCAGTATGAAAGTTGTTGAAACCGGAGGCGCCTGTGGTGCGCGTATTGAGGGGCTGGATCTGTCGAAGCCATTGAGCGCCGAGGTGATTGCGTTGTTGCGCGCCATTTGGCTGAAACATCATGTCTTGGTCTTTCCCGACCAGTCCATCTCAGATGATGACCTGGAACGTTTTAGTGCTTACATTGGGGAGTTCTCCGGAGACCCTTATTTACCCTCAATGCCCGGGCGAGACCACATTGTTGAGCTGCGCCGGGGTGCCCACGAGCAGGCCCCGATATTTGCCGACGCCTGGCACACCGATTGGTCTTTTGGTAAGAAACCACCGGCCGCGACCATTCTTCACGGTCTGGTTATCCCGCCGGTGGGTGGCAATACCAGTTTTATTAATCAGCACAAAGCGCTGGCTGAAATGCCTGCAGAACTGCGTGAGCGTTTGGCGGGCAAGTTTGCCATTCACTCTGCCAAAGCGGCTTATGCGCCGGATGGTCTTTACGGTGAACGCGAGGCAGACTCCGACCGGGCAATGAAAATTGTCTATTCCGAACAGGCGAACAATACACAGCGTCACCCCTTGATTCGGGTGCACCCTGAATCTGGCGAGTCTGCCATATTTGGTTGTTTTGGTTACATTATTGGCATTGCCGATGTCACGGCCGAAGAAGAGGTGGCTCTGCTGACGGATCTCTACAACTGGCAGACCCGGGAAGAGTTTCAATACGAACACAAGTGGGAGGCTGGCATGGTGGTGATGTGGGACAACCGCTCTGTGCTGCACAAGGCCAACGGAGGTTACGAAGGTTATGAGAGGGTTCTGCACAGAACGGTTGTTGCATAGGGGCGGGCTATGACAGCAGTTCTGCAGCCTGCCGCCAGAGCCCGAAGGCCAGAATGCCCATCATCAAACTCACACTGAGATCGAGGATTCTCCAGGCCTTGGGTGACTTAAACAGCGGCCCCAAATAACGGGCGCCAATGCTCAAGGAGTAGAACCAGGTCACTGAGGCCAGGGTGGCCCCGAGGATAAACCAGCTCTGTTGATCGGCCGGGTATCGCCCCCCAATAGAGCCAATCAGCACTACTGTATCCAGATAAACGTGTGGATTCAGAAGCGTGATGGCATAGGTGGTAATGATGGCCGCTTTAACATTGGGCAGGGCTCTTTCACTGGCCTCGAGTGCTCCGCTGTAAAACGCAGAGTGCAGCGCTCTCAAGCTGTAGGCTGTGAGAAATAAACCGCCCCCCACGGCTGCAAC
>CAJWCA010000212.1 GCA_913020395.1 uncultured Cellvibrionales bacterium
TTACCGTCAATACAAAAAACAAATGGCCGCTGAAGTGCCCAATAAGGAGCGTTGTGATGCCCAGTCAAAATGAATTGCAAACCCTGGCTGATGTCTCTGCTTTTTTGAGCAAAGAAGCTGACATGCTGGATCACAAAGAATACGAAGATTGGCTGTCGTTATGGTCATCAACGGGTCTGTATATCGTACCGGTTGATCACAATCAAACCGATTATAAAAATTCGCTTAATGTTGCCTACGACGATGCTTCAATGAGAAAAATGAGGGTTTCCCGTCTTTCAAGTGGAGAGGCGGTGTCGACGCAGGGCGCAGGTTTAACGGTTCGTACTTTGTCGCGTATTCGTATTTTGAAAGAAGACAATGATTTGCTGAGTGTGCGCTGTGCTTATTGCCTTTATGAAAATAACAAAAACGGCTTGCGCTCTTTCCCAGCTAATGTGTCGTTCAAGCTTCGTCGTCAGGGCGAGGCTTTCGAGATAGAAGAGAAAGTTGTCAAAGTCATGAAGTCTGATCAATATCTCACTACCGTTAGTTACCTGTTTTAAGGGGAGAAAGATGACACAAATTGCTCTTGTGACAGGTGCGGCTCAGGGTTTGGGGTTTTCGATTGCGGCCAGGCTTTTTAAGGCGGGTTATCGAGTGGTACTCACTGATGTTGATGCATTAAGCGCTGAACGCGCTGCGAATAACCTTGATCCCAGCGGCGAATTGCTTGCCAGTAAGGCGCTGGATGTGCAAAAGAAAAATGACTTTATCAGCGCTTTAGATTTTGTTGTTGAGCGGTTTGGTGCTTGTGACGTTTTAGTAAACAATGCTGCGATGACCCCTACCACGCCGCTGCTTGAGATTGAGCCGGAAGAGTTTGACCAGGTTATCAACATCAACTTACGTGGCACCTTTCTAGGTTCCCAGGTGTTTGCATCTTATTTCGCTGAACGGACTTACGGTCGCATTATTAACCTGGCTTCACTGGCAGGACAAATGGGTGGCACTGCATCGGGCGCACATTATGCTGCGTCAAAAGCAGGGATCTTAACGCTGACTAAAGTATTTGCACGCGAGTTTGCCAGTGCGGGTATTACGGTTAACGCGATCGCGCCCGGACCGGTAGATGTGCCCTCGATTCGAGACAAGGTTCCCCCTGAAAAACTCGCCCGAATTATCGACGAAATGATTCCTGTAAAGGCAATGTGTAAGCCTGATTTCATCGCCGATATGGTGTTGATGCTGGCGAGCCCTGATGCTAATGCAGTGACCGGTGCCTGCTGGGATGCCAACGGTGGAATATCAATGCGCTGAGGCGCCCCAATTGAGGAAGAATCATGAGCAATACACTCATAGATGTTGTTGTCACCTCTCGCGAGGATCAAGGTGCAGGTGTGGCGATATTCGAATTGTCACCCGTCGCCCGCGAGTCTTTGCCGGCTTATAAAGCGGGGGCTCACATAGATATACATGTGAATTCCGAGCTGGTGCGACAGTATTCTCTCTGCACGACGCCGGTCAAAGAGGGCACGTATCGTGTTGGCATTCTTAATGACCCCAATTCTCGTGGTGGTTCACGTCAAATTCACGTTGATTTTAAAGTGGGCAGTACATTGCGCATCAGTGCACCACGAAACCATTTTGAGCTCACCGTCAATTCGGAGCGCACAATTTTAGCGGGTGGAGGAATAGGTATAACGCCACTCATTGCGATGGCCTACGAGTTACAAGCAAAAAATAAGCCCTTCGAACTGCACTATTGCACCAGAACTCGCGGGGCGGGTGCTTTTGCTGGCGAGTTGCAGTCGGCATTTCCCGGGCAGATTTATTTTCACTATGACGACGAAGATCACTCACAGCTATTAAATCCCGAAGAGGCCTTATCTCCCTGTGTAACGGGAACCCATATTTATGTGTGTGGCCCCACCGGGTTCATGGACTGGGTAATAAATAGTGCCAAATCACTGGGTTACCCCTCTGCGCAGGTGCACTTTGAATACTTTAGTGCAGAAGTTGATAACAGTGGTGCGGGTTTTGAGGTCTATTGCGCACAAAGTGAGTTGACCGTTGCTGTTCAGGAGCAACAGAGCATTGTGAAAGCACTTGAAGGTGCGGGGGTCAAGATAGACGTGTCTTGTGAAGAGGGCGTCTGTGGCACTTGTATTACTGATGTATTAGAGGGCGAGCCGGATCACCGGGATCATTTCCTAACGGAAGAAGAAAAAGCAGATAACGATCAAATGGCTCTGTGTTGTTCGCGAGCAAAAAGCTCACGACTGGTGCTTGACTTGTAAATGCACCGGATTCAGGACGCAAAAAAACGTTGGGAGTTTATGTGTGGCGAAGATAGCAGTTTGTTAATTGCCATGAATAAAGCTGGCGCAAAATATATTCCAGTAGGGTGCCGGGCGGGTGGGTGTGGTGTGTGTAAGGTGAAAATCTTGAGTGGCGAATGTCACACCAAAACCATGAGTCGGGCAAAAGTCACTGAGCTCGATGAAGCTCGCGGCGTTGTGCTGGCCTGCCGAGCATACCCTAGAAGTGACATGGTCATCGATGTAGCTGTGAAAAATGAAATTAAACAATAACTTGGAGATTGACTTATGCAAAAAGGTGTAATGAGACCCGGGCACGTACAAATTAGAGTGATGGACCTCAACGAGGCCCTGGAACACTATTGCAATGTTGTTGGGCTGATCGAAACCGATCGTGATGCCGAAGGCCGTGTATATTTAAAAGCCTGGACCGAGGTGGATCGATATTCTGTTGTCCTGCGTGAGGCTGATTCGCCGGGCATGGATTTTATGGGGTTCAAAGTACTCAACAACGAAGTGTTGGATACGTTGCGAGAAGATCTAACAGCCTATGGGTGTGAGATTGAAGATATTGCCGCAGGAGAACTCAATAATTGTGGCCGACGTGTACGTTTCAAAGCACCCACCGGTCATTTTTTTGAGCTCTACGCTGAAAAAGAACGAACCGGAAAATGGGGCGTGACCAACGTTAACCCGGAAGCCTGGCCCCGCGACCTGAAGGGTATGAAGGCAGAGCGTTTCGATCATTGTTTGCTCTATGGCACCGACGTGCCTGCTACAGTGAAGTTATTTGAAGATGTATTGGGTTTTAGCCTGGCGGAACAAGTGGTCGACCCCGATGGCAAGCGCATTGCCGGTTTTATTACTACGGGCATGAAAGCACATGACGTGGCATTTATCGAATGCCCGGAGCCAAACAAGTTTCATCACGCCTCCTTCTGCCTGGATACCTGGGATTCGGTGCTGCGCGCAGCCGATCTGTTAACCATGACTGACACGCCAAAGGATATTGGTCCCACTCGACACGGATTAACGCACGGACAAACAATTTATTTCTTTGACCCTTCCGGCAATCGCAATGAAGTATTTTGTGGTGGTGACTATCACTACCCCGATCACGAGCCGGTCACCTGGAAGGCAGAAGATCTTGGTAAGGCGATCTTTTATCACGACCGGGCATTAAACGAACGGTTTTTGGAAGTGTTGACCTAGATCGCCATCTGATTGGCTTGAGCGTTTAATTTCTTGACGCTCAAGCCAAATCTCACTTTGCGCCGTTTTAACGATGAACAGGACGAGTTTACGACAATGAAAGAATATCTACATTTTATTAATGGTGAGTATCTCGCCTCTGAGAGTGGCCGCACCTTCGAAAACAGATGCCCGGTCGACAATCGTCTTTTAGGCATGGTCAGCGAGGCTGGGGAGCGGGAGGTTGACCAAGCGGTTGTGGCGGCTACCACTGCGCTTAAAGGCCCGTGGAGTCAGTTAACTCAGGCTGCTCGCATTGCCTTGTTAAATAAAGTGGCCGATCGAATTAACGAGCGTTTCGACGAGTTTCTGGAGGCGGAATGTAATGACACAGGTAAACCCAGAGCACTAGCCTCGCATATCGACATTCCACGGGGTGCAGCAAACTTTAAAGCTTTCAGTGAGACGCTAGCCAACGCGCCGACAGAATCCTTTCAGCTGGATACGCCCGATGGAACCGGTGCCCTGAATTATGGCCACCGTAAACCCAAAGGTGTCATCGCGGTTATCTCACCCTGGAATCTTCCGTTGTTGTTGATGACATGGAAAGTGGGGCCGGCGCTTGCCTGTGGCAATACTGTTGTAGTTAAACCCTCTGAAGACACGCCGGCCACCACAACCTTGCTTGGCGAGGTGATGAATGAATGCGGTGTGCCGCCCGGTGTCTTCAATGTCGTTCACGGTTTTGGCCCCGATTCTGCCGGTGAGCTTTTGACCGCACACCCCTTGGTGAATGCAATAACATTTACCGGTGAAACCAAGACTGGCGAGAACATTATGCGCGCAGCGTCGGTGGGGCTGCGAGATATTTCATTGGAATGCGGTGGCAAAAATGCGGCGGTGGTCTTTGCTGATTGTGATCTGGATAAGGCGGTTGAGGGCACCATGCGTTCTGCCTTTGCCAATTGTGGTCAGGTCTGCCTTGGTACTGAGAGGGTATATGTTGAACGCCCCATTTTTGATGAGTTTGTTTCCCGTCTTAAACTGCAAGCAGAAACGTTAAGGCCTGGGCGTCCGGAAGCTGAGGGTGTCAATCTGGGGCCCTTGGTGAGTCAGAAACACAAAGCCAAGGTAATGTCTTACTACGATTTGGCTGTGTCTGAGGGGGCAACGGTTGTTCTGGGGGGCGGTGTGCCCGCAATGGATTCGCAGCTCGCTGAGGGAGCCTGGGTTGAACCAACAATATGGACCGGTCTGGCCGAGGACGCACGTGTCAACAAAGAAGAAATTTTTGGGCCCTGTTGCCACATTTGCCCTTTTGATTCAGAGGCGGAAGCCATTGCGCTGGCTAACAACACCCCCTACGGGCTGGCAGCGGCAGTATGGACAGAAAACACGGCGCGTGCCGTACGTGTTTCGGCTGAATTGGATGTGGGTATTTGTTGGGTTAACAGTTGGTTTTTGAGGGACTTGCGGACTGCCTTTGGTGGAGCCAAACAATCGGGCATCGGCCGTGAAGGTGGGGTGCATTCGCTTGAGTTTTACACCGAACTCAAAAACGTCTGTATCAAACTATAAACTTTTATTAGGAAGAGCTTTCGATGAACAAAGACAGCATAGCGCAGTGTGCAGATGTACTTTATCAAGCATTGACATCACGGGAGTCCGTCAAACCCTTAAGCGAGGAACACCCGAACATCACCATCGATGATGCTTATCAGGTGTCGCTGCAGCTTCTTCAAAAACGCCTGGACAGTGGCGAAAAGGTGGTGGGTAAAAAAATTGGCGTTACGTCAAAAGCAGTCATGAATATGCTCAAAGTAGGGCAGCCTGACTTTGGTTTTATCACTGACAAAATGGTGTATAGCCAGGGGCAGGATATGCCGATCAGTGAACACTTGATTCAGCCGCGAGCCGAAGGGGAGTTGGCGTTTATTCTGAAAAAAGATCTTAGTGGGCCAGGTGTGACTAACGCTGATGTATTGGCCGCCACGGAATACGTTATGCCCTGCATTGAAGTAGTTGATTCGCGGATTGAAGACTGGCGTATCAAAATCGAAGACACCGTTGCCGATAACGCCTCGTGCGGTTTATTACTGATGGGGGACAGTGCAGTTGATCCTCGCGATGTCGACATGGCTACCTGCGGCATGGTGGTGGAGAAAAATGGCTCCATTATTTCTACTGGCGCGGGTGCAGCGGTGATGGGCAGTCCGGTCAATTGTGTGACTTG
This sequence comes from uncultured Cellvibrionales bacterium, assembly GCA_913020395.1. Classification (GTDB taxonomy): domain Bacteria; phylum Pseudomonadota; class Gammaproteobacteria; order Pseudomonadales; family Cellvibrionaceae; genus CAJWCA01. Next base: position 5,725 of record CAJWCA010000212.1, read on the forward strand.
GCTGGCGAACACCTTAGGGGAATACGGCATTTCATTAAAAGCCGGAGAGATTATCTTGTCTGGCTCCATGGTGCCACTTGAACCTGTAAAGGCGGGCGATCACTTGCAGGTCTCCATTGGCGGTGTGGGTAGTGCCTCTGTTCGTTTTGTTTAAGTTAGCGGTCAATAGACGCTGCGCTCGCGTCTAACAAGGAAACAGTCATGAGTAAGAAGTTAAAAGCCTTAATCATCGGGCCGGGTAATATCGGAACCGATTTATTGATGAAAATGCAGCGATCAAAGTGGATAGAGCCAGTCTGGATGGTGGGCATTGATGAAAGCTCTGAAGGTCTGAAGCGCGCCCGCGATATGGGTATTAAAACCTGTGCTACGGGTGTGGACGGCGTTTTACCTCATATAGAAGAAGATGACATTCGCATTGCCTTCGACGCAACTTCCGCTTATGTGCACGCCGAGAATAGCCGCAAGCTCAATGCCTTGGGTGTCATCATGATTGATCTCACGCCGGCGGCTATCGGCCCTTTTTGTGTGCCGCCTGTTAATCTGCAAGCGCACACGCAAGAGCTTGCATTGAATGTCAACATGGTCACTTGTGGCGGACAGGCCACCATACCCATGGTCGCCGCCGTGTCACAGATTCAGGCTGTAAGTTACGGCGAGATTATTGCCACAGTGTCGTCTCGTTCCGCGGGTCCGGGCACACGTTTAAACATTGACGAGTTTACTCGTACCACCGCGTGCGCAATTGAGAGCGTTGGTGGCGCCGCTCAAGGTAAGGCTATCATTGTCATCAACCCGGCAGAGCCGCCGTTAATTATGCGCGATACGGTTCATTGTCTGACCGAAAGTGAGCCGGATCAGGCTGCTATTACGCAATCAGTTTTAGACATGATAGAAAACGTTCAACAATACGTGCCCGGATATCGCCTGAAAAATGGACCGGTGTTTGACGGTAATCGGGTATCAATATTCCTGGAAGTTGAGGGGCTGGGAGATTTTCTGCCGAAGTACTCCGGCAACCTCGACATTATGACCGCGGCCGGATTGAAAACAGCAGAGACATTCGCGCTTGAAGCCCATGCAGGCAATATTCAACTGCCCGTGCGTCAGTCAGGAGTTTTAACATGAACTTAAGTAACAAAAATGTCACCTTACACGATATGAGTTTGCGCGACGGCATGCACGCAAAGCGACATCAGATCAGTTTAGATCAAATGGTATCGGTGGCTTCAGCTCTGGATGATGCGGGCATGCCGATGATTGAAGTCACCCATGGCGATGGCTTGGGTGGGGCGTCGGTCAACTACGGTTTTCCCGCGCACAGCGATGAAGAATATCTACAGGCCGTGATTCCTAAAATGAAACAGGCTCGCGTGTCTGCTCTATTATTGCCGGGAATTGGCACGGTTGATCACTTGCGTATGGCCAAGGATTGCGGGGTAAGCAGTATACGAGTAGCCACCCATTGCACCGAGGCCGATGTGGCAGAGCAACACATTGGTCTATCTGCCCGACTCGGCATGGATACCGTGGGATTTCTAATGATGGCCCACATGATCAGTGCAGAGCAACTTCTCGAGCAAGCCAAACTGATGGTTTCCTATGGCGCCAATTGTATTTATTGCACTGATTCCGCTGGTTACATGCTGCCCGATGAGGTCCGTAAAAAGATATCTATTCTACGTGAGAGCCTGAGTACAGACATTGAGGTGGGTTTTCACGGCCATCACAATATGGGAATGGCAATTGCTAATTCACTCGAGGCCATTGACGCAGGCGCGAGTCGAATCGATGGCTCCGTTGCCGGCTTGGGAGCCGGTGCTGGAAATACACCTCTGGAAATTTTGGTGGCCGTGCTCGATCGAATGCAGGCTATTCACAACATTAATCTTTATAAAATCATGGAACTTAGCTTTAATAAATCTTGCTAGATTTTCTCCATCCTTGTCGTTAATAGAGGGCTCTGCAATAAGACTCACTCTTACTTTAGAGAATTTTGCATCTGATTCTAATGAGTCCATGTGAGCCCTGTGCGAGCCTTCAACCAAGACCTTTAAAGTTCCATCTGGCAGTTTTATTAATTGCAGAATATTGGCAATAGTTGCAACCTTAAATAAATCATCAAACAAGGGTGCGTCTAAAGAACCATCTTTTTGAGTGGCTAAGATAATTTTCTTTTCACCAGCCATGGCTGCATTCAATGCATTAATGGATTTATTCCTGCCTACAAATAGTGTTGATACTACCCCTGGAAATACAACGACGTCTCTAAGAGGGATA
>CAJWCA010000213.1 GCA_913020395.1 uncultured Cellvibrionales bacterium
GAATACTGCGCCTGGTACCTGGAACTGTCCAAACCCGTACTCTGGGACGACAACGCCGACCCCGCCTTGAAAAAAGGCACCCGCCGCACCTTAATCCGTGTTCTCGAAACCACCCTGAGACTCGCCCACCCCTTAATGCCCTTCATCACCGAAGAGCTGTGGCAAAAAGTGAAAACTCTTGCGGGCGCCGAGGGCGACACCATCATGTTAGCCAGCTACCCAATCTGCGATGACAGCAAGATTGATGAGCAGGCCATCGAAGATCTGGAATGGGTCAAAGAAGTGGTTTTGGGCTTGCGCAACATTCGCGGCGAAATGAACATCGCCCCCAAAATTGCGATTCCGGCTTTCATCAACAACGGCAGCGATGCGGACAAACGCCGCTTGGAAGAAAACACGCCTTTCCTCGTTAAGCTGGCCAACCTTGAAAGCGTCACTTGGCTGAACCCTGAAGATGAAGCTCCCATGTCGGCAACCGGCCTGGTCGGTGACATGGAAATTCTGGTGCCTATGGCGGGTTTGATCGACAAAGACGCAGAAATTGCGCGCCTGCAAAAGGAAGTTGATCGCCTACAAAAAGACCTGGATAAAACCCAAGGCAAGCTAAGCAATGCGAAGTTTGTCGATAAGGCACCAGCTGAGGTTGTTCAAAAAGAAAAAGACCGCGTAGCCGACATGCTGGCAAGCAAATCTAAACTGGATGAGCAAATAGCCAAAATCGCAGCCTTGTAAAAGGAATGACATTAGCTGAATGTTTAGATCGGGTTCTTAATTGATCGTGTGGCGGCCTGAAGTCGCCATTGCTGTCTGGGACCCGCTTTTCGCCACCGAGACGTCGGACCGCCATGGCCGCTCGAATGCCGCTCCATGCGGCATACGGTCCTGGAGAGCAATGCCGCCTCCAGACCTTCATATTAAAGCTCGGTTGTTTGCTCTTCTTTCTAGAATGGTTCTTCTCTTTTGGCAAAAAAAACCGTAGGTGGTGCTACCGTTGGTCGGTGATTTGTGGGTCAGTGGAATAGGTCTAGTCTTTGGCGCCCATGCCTTGTAAGTAGGAGCGGATGTCGGCGTTGGCAGCTCGGTTAAGGGGGGTTCGGTATTCCTTGCCTTTGAAGGTTTCGGCGTTGACGCCCAGGTTGATGTCGGCGCCGTTTTCTACGAGGTGTTTGACCATTTCTATGTGGCCCTCGCCTGAGGCGGTGATGAGTGCGGTTTCGTCGCCTACTACGATGGCGTTAATGTCTGCGCCCTGCCGCTGGAGAAATTCTGCCAGCTCTACGTTGTTGGTTGATGCGGCAGCAATCAATGGGTTGCCGTCGCCCAGGGCGGATTGATTTACGTCGGCGCCATATTCTAGTAAGGCTTCTACCATTTCTCGGTTGTTGCGTTTTACGGCTACGATTAATGCGGTGCCGTCACCCACTACGGGGGTGTCTACGTCTAGTCCGCTTTCGATCATGGTGAGTAGGCTTGTTTGGTCGCCGCTTTCAATGACTTCTATTAGTAATTCGCTCTGGTCGCGGGTTAGTTTGGAGAAGTGGTTGGCTTCGAAGTCTATGGTTCTTAGGTTGATTTTGGGGGCGTAGTTGTGGGCTACGGATACGGCGGCCGCTGAGAATGTGATGCAGGCCACTACGGTTGTGAGCAGTTTTGGGGTTTTGCTGTTTTTACTTTTTAACACTTCATTCACCCTGTAAGTTAGGTCTTTCTTTTTGCTGAATAATCCCAGAGCCAGCACGTTGCGGCGCTCTGAGAGCATGAGTTTGGTGCAATCTAACAGTGATTGTGCGTATTGTTTGCCGCTGTAATGTTGGCCCGCGGATAAACGATTGGCGGCGCGGATGTCACAGGCGAGCTCTCGTGTGATGTGTATGCGGCGGTTTAAGATTCGCACTACGGGGCTCCACCAGAATACGATGGCTATCATTTCCTGGAATAAACTGATCCACAGGTCCCTGCGTTGAATGTGAGCTAGCTCGTGTAATACGACGGGCGCTATTTGTCGTAAGTCAAACTGCTCTAGTAGGGATTGGGGCAATAGTATTACGGGTTTTAGTAAACCCACTGCCATGGGGGTTGTGGCACTCGTGGAGCTTAATACGGGTATGTTTTCTGTTAATTCAGATAAGCTGTTTTTTGGGATGGGGCTGGCGGAGCTTATCAATTTTCGGGTTGAACGAAAGGCTTTGGCTACACTTACGGCGCGCCAGAGACTTCCGGCTAACCAAATAGCTAGGAACCAATAAAGTACGTCAGTTATGTCGTAGACAAAACGACCCGGTACGTTCCACTGGGGCTGCTCTGAGATTTCGCTCGGCTGGGTTGAGGCAATGAGTTTTTCGCCGGCAGTCATGGCCGTGTCAGTTTGTTCTGTGAACGGGAAAACTTTTTCTTCTTGTGGTGCGTCGGGGATCATTGCGGCAAAGGGTATGAGTGCCGAGGTTACAAAGGCCGCGGACCACAACCAGCTTTGTAACTCGGCGCTGGATTTGAATATCGCTGTCAGTACCCACAATACCGCTAATAAACCTGCACCTATGATCAGGTGGTGCACGGCGAAGGTGGTAAACAATGTGAGTTCAGACAGCATCATGCCCAGGCGCTCTTTATTCGGACCGGTCGATCTGGTCCTGAAGGCTTTCAAGATCCTTCAGGTCGATGTCGGTTTCCTGCATCAGGTGCTGGGCCAACAATTCCGGGGAACTGCCAAAAAAACGATTTAACAAGGCACTTAGGGCGCCCTGGCGAGCTTCGGTCTGGGTGATTTTTGCTTTGTAGATAAAGGCTTTGCCTTCTTTTCTGAACTCGGCATAACCCTTGTCCACCAATATTTTGCACATGGTTTGCACACTGGTGTAGGCGGTTGCTTTGTCGGCAGATAAGGTTTCGGTGATTTCCCTGACAGATAACTCACCCTTCTGCCACAAAACCTCCATGATGCTCTGTTCAACTTCTGTCAGCTGTTCTGACTTTTTCCGGGCCACTTCCACACTCCTAATTAATTAGTTTTTGGAGTATGGAGGAGCCGGAAAATTAAATCAACTAATTATTTAGTTTTAAGCGGGCTCCAGTGCCTGCAACAAGCTGGGGTAATCGGTATAACCCTTTTCATCACCTCCGTATAAGGTATTTGGATCCACCTCATTTAGATCAGCCCCCTGCTGCAAACGCTCCGGTAGATCGGGGTTGGCTATGTAGGGCATGCCAAAGGCCACAAAATCACTGCTCTTGTTCTGAATGCTGCTGTCTGCTGTTTCTCCGGTATAACCGCCGTTGGCGATGTAGGCGCCGTTAAACAAGGTGCGCAGGGCTGCAAAATCGAAGTCTTCCACAGGACCATCACCAAACTGCTCTACCACGTGCAAATAAGCCAGGTTGAAAGGGTTTAACTGCTCTACCAGGTGATTGAACACGGTCTGGGGCGCAGACTCTGTCATGGAGTTAAAGGTGCCGGTGGGTGAAATGCGGATACCCACGCTATCGCCACCCCAAACCTCTGTAACGGCCTGGGTGACCTCTAATACCAGGCGAACACGGTTATCTACACTGCCGCCGTAGTTGTCGGTTCGCTGGTTGGTGCCGTCTTTCAGGAACTGGTCCAGCAAGTACCCATTGGCCGCGTGAATCTCAACACCGTCAAAACCCGCCTGCTTGGCATTCTTCGCCGCCTGGCGATATTGCTCAACAATGGGTGCCAGCTCTTCAAGTGCCAGTGCCCTGGGGGTTTCAAAATCCAACATGCCCTGCTCGGTAAATGCCTGGCCCTCGGCGGCGATCGCAGACGGTGCCACAGGCAGTGCATTGTCAGGCTGTAACACGGAGTGTGAGATTCGGCCCACATGCCACAATTGAAGGAAAATGCGACCGCCCTGCCCGTGCACACGGTCTGTGACTTTTTTCCAACCCTCGATCTGCTCTGAGGAATGAATGCCAGGGGTAAAGGCATAGCCCTTGCCCTGAGCTGATATCTGGGTGGCTTCGGTGATGATCAGTGCCGCAGAGGCGCGCTGGCCGTAATAGTTTGCGTTCATAGCGTTGGGAATATCGCCCGGTTGCGTGGAGCGCGAACGGGTTAAGGGTGCCATCACAACGCGGTGTGGCAAGTGCAGCCGACCCAGTGTCGCCTCACTAAAAAGGGTATTAAATTTCATCGGACTTCCTCGTGTGTTCTACTGCATCGTAGAATGGTATAAATAAGTGACTCAGTATAAGTTGTATGCTTGGTATACTTATGTAACTATGCTGCCCAATGTATACCAAAACAAGTACGCACAAATTTGTGCTTTAGTTTCACGGAGGTGCCTAATGGCGAAAACAAAGGTTCGTAGCATGCAAAAAAAATCTACAGAAATGCCATTGGAGGCAGGTGCGGCGGAAATGGAGCACTGCCCCGTGGCGACTGCCATTGATGTGATTGGCGGCAAATGGACCATTATCATTCTTTATCACCTGCGCAATAACACACTGCGTTTTGGCGAATTAAAACGGGAGATACCCAAAATTACCCAGAAAATGCTGACTCATCAGCTGCGGGAACTGGAGGCCAATAAACTGGTGACTCGCAAAGTGTATGCGGAGGTGCCGCCCAGGGTGGAATACACGCCTACGGCGCTGGCAGATCAATTGAACCCGGTGTTGGATTTATTGTGCGATTGGGGGGCGGAGTATGAAAAGGCGCATGAAGACTAGGTGGTTTGCAACAGAGATATTGCAAACACCTAGGCTTTAGATTTCAGGCGTCGCACTGCAATCAGGCTCAGCATACCGACCAATAACAAAATCAGCGAAGAAGGCTCTGGCACCCTATAGGTAATGTTGGCGGTATAAAAATAAGGGCTAATATTATCGCTGAATACGCCATCATTCCCGGCTAGAAACAAAAAAGCCTCTTCTACATCAGGCGCCGTAATGATTGCTTCAGTGCCAACTAAAAAGGCTGCGTGACTTAACTCCTCCGCCGAGCGACTGCTGCTCGGGTCTAAAATAGGTGTGATGAAATCTGCAGTACTACTCCAAAGGCCAATGACACTGTAGACGGGAAGGTAAAAAACCTCTTTGTTGGTATCCAGGTCAAACCAACAGGAGTTCAAATCCCAGCAGGGATCGTCAGGTAGTGGCATACCATCGGCGTCGGTAAACCCTGTTCCTGCATCAAGTGCGATACCGCTCACTTCAATATCAATGGCGCCAACACCACCAAAATTCCAAGCTGCATCTGCGTCACTCACCGCCTTGCTTGGTACAACCCCCAGACCATACGCCTCAACAAACCAGTGCCCCCAATCGACATGATAGAGGTTTTCATCGGAATGGATGTCGTGCTCAAGGGAAATCACTGAGGCCTGCGCACCCGCAAACCCGGCTAGCAATATGATCGCCAGTGCGTGTCGAAATAAGTTACTTGTCTGTGCCAACATGGTAACTGCCCTTATAAGTCCATTTTCTAACAATTGAATGGGATTATATCAAATGACGATAAAGGCGCCATTGTACAAAAATATACTTGAAAAGTAATCCCTTAAATTCCAAGAACTTAATCGTTTAAGCTCGCTGTTTTGTAAAGCTTTTCGACACTTTCCTATGTTTCCAGCTCTCTAGTCGGCGCTTCGAGCGTCACCTCTAGTTGTGGCAGCATATCGACGGCCATTACCTTACTGTCCTCATCCACATCGATCACCATACGATGGGACTCCAGCCAAAGCTGGCGAGATTCAGGATCAACATGGAAGGTTTCACAAATATCCTCCGAGTCTGTTGTCTCGATTCCTGATCGCCTGTCCACTCCCCGAAAACGCCACAGGTTAACTCGGGCCCAGACCAATAACGCGCCAGCAAGCAAAGCAATGACTGTGGCATAGAAGATCAAAATATCGAGAAAGGTCCGGTAACCCCCAAGAATAACCATATGCTCATAAAAGAAATTCAAGTTCAGCGACCAGGCAATTAAACTGAGCGCTGGCTGCCACATATACAGAAGGGCCCCCCAAAAAAACAAGGTGATACCCGCGGCGGTATACTTCTGATGTGTAAGGACCCACTCAGCCCTATTGATAATTAAATCTTCAGGTTTCATTTTTTAACCCTCTGTCTGGACTATCCCACTTACCGCTTTTATTTGCCCCCCGAAACAAAACCATGGGCACGGCGGATACAATAGTCAGGGTATTAATCAGCCAATAAGCCAAGGGATACCAGACCATCCAATAAAAATGTTTCCACAAACCTTTTTCGTAACGTGAATCAATAAGCAAGCTCACGATAAACTGCAACAGACAGGTCGTGGCCAGTACAACGCCATTCCAACCGGGCACGATTGACGGCACCGCGTATTCTTCGGGAAATACAAGAAACTTACCCAGCAGCCATAACAATAAAATAACGGCGGCAATATAACTCCAGACAACACTGAGGAAATACTCGACCAAAACCATCCACATACGACGTTTTCGCCAGGCAAACAATGTGGTGGTATAACGCAGGGCCGTTTCAACTCCGCCCTTTGCCCATCGTAGACGCTGCGCCCAGAGCCCACTGTAAGTCTCCGGCATCAAAATCCAGCACAGCGCATTGGGCTCGTAACGAATATCCCAGTGATCTAACTGTAAACGCCAACTAATGTCGATGTCCTCCGTCTGAATGTCGGTGCTCCAGTAGTCGACCCGTTGCAATGCTGACTTGCGGAATGCAGTGACCACACCAGACACGGTAAAGATTCGACCATAAATTCGTTGCGCCCGCTTTATTAGTCCTATGATCGAGGAAAATTCCCCCACCTGAATTTTACCCAGCAGTGTGGAACGATTTCTGATTCTCGGGTTACCCGTAACTGCCCCCACTCTCGGCGAACGAATAAAGTGATCCATCATCCATTGCATCGCGCTCGGGTCGAGTACTGCATCGCTGTCGATACAGACCAGAAACTCACTTTTCGATACCATCGCGCCCATTTTAAGCGCCATTGCTTTACCCCGGTTATTCTTCAGATGCACAACCCGCAACTGGGGATAACGAATCTGCAGGCGATCTAGAATGGCTCCGGTGTCGTCATCACTGCCGTCATTAATGGCAATGATTTCATAATTCGGATAGGCCTGTTGAGACGCGTAGACTATGGTTTCTTCAATATTCTCACTTTCGTTGTGGCAGGGTATCAACATTGATACAAAGGGATAGCTGTCGAGCTCGGGGGGATTGTCGTAGTGGCGCCCACCGGCATTCTCCCAGTGAAAACGATAATAAATGCCACCACACATCCAGAGATATGACATAAACAGAGGGTAATAGTAGACATAGGCCAACAGATAATCTGCAATCGTATTAATAGTCATGAACTGCACCCGACATACTCGTTATACCCAGCATCAAAAACGTAAATTTAGGCCACAATAAACGGCATTATACCCTTCACCCTGACCATCGTAACTTCTCTCCTTGTGTAGGAGACCATAATGAAAATACGCAGCCTTGCTAATTCGCCAGCGCTGTTGGTAGTCAATGTCCCAGATAAAGGCAGAGCCCGCTGAGGATTGCTTGTAAACACCAATGCCCACATTCAAGTGATGTGTCCAACGCTTTTGTGTTGATTGAGACAACAAACCTTCATACTGGACCGTGAGTGACGCGGCCTGATCCCTCTCAGGGTTATAGTAGCGCCGCTGATCGTCTTCTGAATTTCGGGACGTATAAACGCTTTCTCTCAATGACACCTGATGTACCGGGTCCGCATAAATTTTGTGTGAATAGAAAGCCGACATAGACTGGCGAACATTGCCATCGCTAAAATCGACCGTCTCATAACTGACACCCGCCGATCGGCTTTCGTGCCAGCGATACCCTAGGCCGAGACTCGCGGACTGTCCGTCTACACCATCGTTAATGGCCCTTAAAGGCACCGACAAACTATAACTGTTTAAAGCCGTGGACAAAGTCCAGTAGTCATCAGGGCGATAACTACCGGACAAGCTAACGCCACTGTCTGTCTGTTCCGTCAACGACTGATGA
>CAJWCA010000214.1 GCA_913020395.1 uncultured Cellvibrionales bacterium
GGACCGTTTGTTTTTCTGATTCAATCTGCCGGTATCGAAGAGCAAGCTGCCGCTAAAAAATTCATCCGTATTAAACGTCCTGTCGTTGTAGAAGATGGTGACAAAGTGGCCAAGTTCCTGCCATTTAACGGTTTTAAGGTATCGTTTGCCATCGACTTCGACCATCCAGTCTTTGAAGGCCGCACTTCAGAAGCCGCAGTAAATTTCTCTAGCACCTCATTTGTGAAAGAAGTAAGCCGGGCGCGCACCTTCGGCTTCATGCACGAATTTGAGTATTTACGTGCCAAAGGTCTGGCAAAAGGTGGCAGTGTTGATAATGCCATTGTAGTGGACGAATATCGTATATTAAATGAAGACGGCCTCCGCTATGAGGATGAGTTTGTTAAACACAAAATCCTCGATGCTATAGGCGACCTGTATCTGCTGGGATACAGTTTGATCGGCGAATACGATGCCCACAAATCCGGACATGCCCTTAATAATCGGTCGCTGTTACAGCTGATTTCCGAAGAAGATGCCTGGGAAACGGTGACATTTGAAGACGAAGAGCCGGCACCCATTTCTTATATTAAACCGGTATTGGCACTCTAATAGGGATACACACTTCACGCTTGCTTGAATAAGTATTGGTAATTCCTTGTTTTATATGCGATATTTTTACCGGATTACTGTTTGATTCGTAATCAAAGAAGCCGCTATTAGCGGCTTTTACAGTATTTGTACCGTGTTTTCCCGGGTAGAACAGCTAATAAACAGAAAAACAGCAAGATAAGCACCTTATGCGGACCAGACCCTCACCATGAAAGTTATCGTCGTCAACAAACGGCATGGTCGCACCCGAAGCTTTACGCTCGGAGGCTGGACTCGCCTCGTTGTGTCGGTGTGTCTGTTGGGTTTGCCCATGGGGGTGGGTAGTCTTATTGGTCAGCACCTCAATTCTGGCGAAGGCTCGGATCTGTTTACGGGCGATTCTACCAAAGCCTGGAATGAGGCTCTGGAGAAGCAGAAGTTGCAAGTGGGTGCCACCAAGCGGCACGCACAAGAACAATTGTCAGCCTTAACCTTGAGGTTGGCGGAATTACAGGCACGCCTGGTCCGTTTGGACGCTCTTGGTGAACGTTTAACCACCATGGCGAAGCTGGATAAAGGCGAATTTGATTTCAGCGCGGCCCCTGCAATGGGTGGCCCCGAAAACAGCAGCTCGGGTGAAGTGTGGCGCGAGCCTGATTTTGTCAAAGTTATTGAACGGCTCACCGATAATATAGAAAACAGGGAACAGCAACTCGAAACCCTCGAAGCCCTTCTGGCCAAACGAAAAATTCAAAGTGATATCTTTATCGCGGGCAGACCCGTTAAAAAAGGCTGGATGTCCTCTCGTTTTGGTCGTCGAACAGATCCTTTCCACGGTCGAATTGCATGGCATTCGGGTGTGGATTTTGCCGGTAGCCAGGGTGCGGATGTCATTTCGGTGGCAGCAGGCGTGGTCACCTGGTCAGGCAAGCGCAGTGGTTATGGACAGATGGTTGAGGTCAATCACGGGAGCGGTTTTTCAACCCGTTATGCTCACAATCAAACCAATCTGGTCAAAGTCGGTGATGTGGTTAAAAAAGGTCAAACTGTGGCCGAAATGGGTTCTAGTGGGCGCTCAACAGGCCCACATGTGCATTTTGAGGTCTACAAACACGGTCGCGCTGTTGATCCAGCCGCCTATATACATAGAACACACCGCTAATTCCCCCCTTTGCTTGCACTCGTAGCCCCCTTGGGGTCTACTTGTCAGCCCGTTATTACATCCCATTTAAAGATGTCCGCATTTGAACACTGATATAGCACGGTATTTTTCATGATAGGCAAGTTACTCAGGGCCGTATTTGGCTCAAAAAACGATCGAGAACTCAAGCGATTAGGCAAGTTGGTGAAACGCATCAACGAGTGTGAATCTGCTTTAAAGGATCTGGATGATGGACAATTAACGGCCAAAACGGCTGAATTTAGAGCTCGATTTAAAGAGGGGGAATCTCTCGATCAGCTCTTGCCAGAGGCATTTGCGGCGGTTCGAGAAGCCAGTGTACGAGTGATGGAAATGCGTCACTTTGATGTGCAGATGATAGGCGGGATTGCCCTGCATCAAGGGCGTATTGCCGAGATGCGTACGGGTGAGGGTAAGACCTTGGTCGCAACGCTCCCTGCCTACCTGAATGCCATCAGTGGCAACGGCGTTCACGTTGTTACCGTCAATGATTATTTGGCCACTCGTGATGCCGGCTGGATGGCTCCCTTATATGAGTTCCTGGGGCTAACAGTTGGGGTGATTAAATCTCAACAAGACCCGGAATCAAAACATAGTGCCTATCAGGCTGATATTACCTACGGCACCAACAATGAGTTTGGTTTTGACTATTTGCGAGACAATATGGCCTTGCGCAAAGAGGACAGAGCCCAGCGAGGTTTGAACTTTGCCATTGTGGATGAGGTGGACTCCATTCTGATTGATGAGGCGAGAACGCCACTGATCATCTCAGGTGCCGCCGAAGACAGCTCTGAGCTCTATCGTCGTATGAATCAGTTGATTCCCATGCTGTCTCAGCAAATTAGCGATGAAGAGTCAGAAGACTATAAAGAAGGCGATTACACGGTCGACGAAAAATCCCGGCAGGCAGAGCTCACGGAAAGGGGGCATCAACGTATTGAAGACCTGCTTATCAAAGAGAGCTTGTTGGAGCAAAACGATAGTCTCTATGCCGCCACCAATCTGGGTTTATTGCACCATGTGCACGCCGCCTTAAGGGCCCACACCTTGTTCAACAGAGATGTGGACTACATCGTTCAGGACAAACAGGTTGTTTTGATTGATGAGCACACCGGTCGTACCATGGCCGGCAGGCGTTTGTCGGAAGGTTTACACCAGGCGCTTGAAGCAAAAGAGGGGGCAGCGATTCAAAATGAAAGCCAAACCCTGGCTTCAACGACCTTCCAGAACTACTTCCGACAGTATGGCAATCTGGCTGGCATGACCGGCACGGCCGATACCGAAGCATTTGAATTTCATCAGACCTATGGTCTGGATGTTGTGGTCATTCCAACCAACAAAGACATTGCCAGGAAGGATTTGAACGACCTGGTATACCTCTCTGCTGAAGAAAAATTTGAAGCGGTGATCGAAGACGTTCGTGAATGCATGGACAAAAAAGCCCCCGTGTTGGTGGGAACCGCCTCGGTAGAAACTTCAGAGCTTGTCTCTGACATGCTGAAAAAAGCAGGCATTAAACACAATGTGCTGAATGCTAAATTTCACGAGAAAGAAGCCGACATTATCTCGGATGCCGGTAGGCCCGGTGTTGTTACCATCGCCACCAACATGGCTGGTCGAGGTACGGATATTGTGTTGGGTGGACGGTGGGAGAGCGAGGTTGCCGCGCTAAAGAACCCTACTGATGAGCAGGTCGAGGCCATTAAAGCCGACTGGAAAAAACGTCACGAAACGGTTATTGAAGCCGGTGGCCTGCACATCATTTGTACCGAGCGTCACGAGTCCCGCCGTATTGACAACCAGTTGCGAGGTCGGGCGGGGCGACAGGGTGACCCCGGTGTTTCGCGTTTCTACCTCTCTTTGGAAGATAGCTTGATGCGCATTTTTGCCTCTGATCGTGTGCGCAATTTCATGCAAGCACTGGGCATGGAAAAAGGCGAGGCCATTGAACACCGCATGGTGAGCAACGCCATTGAAAAAGCGCAGCGCAAAGTCGAGGGGCGCAACTTTGACATCCGCAAGCAGTTGTTGGAATACGATGATGTTGCGAATGATCAGCGCCAGATCGTGTATCAGCAGCGTCGAGGTTTACTGGAAGACGAAGATATTTCGGAAACCATGACGGCAATTCGTAAAGATGTTGTAGAAGAAGTGGTCAATGAATATGTTCCACCGCAGAGTTTAGAAGAGCAGTGGGATGTGCCGGCACTGGAGCAGCATTTACAGGGTGAATTTGATCTGGCTCTACCTGTTCAGAAATGGCTGGATGAGGACGACCAACTGCACGAAGAGAACTTGCGAGAGAAAATTGGCGAGTCCTTGCAGGCGGCATACGATGAAAAATGTGAGCGTGTGGGACCTGTCATGCGCGAAGTAGAAAAACAGATTATGTTGCAAGTACTGGACAACCTCTGGAAAGAGCAATTATCCAATATGGATCATTTGCGACAGGGTATCGGATTGCGTGCCTACGCCAATAAAAACCCCAAACAAGAATACAAGCGCGAGTCTTTTGAGCTGTTTCAAAATATGCTTAACAACATTAAACGGGAAGTCGTTCGTGTATTAGCCCGAGTGGAGCCTGTTACCCAGGAACAAGTGGAAGACATGGAGCGGCAGCGTCTGGCAGCCCAAGAGCGCCAGAAAGTGCAAATGCAACATGACCAAGTGTCTGCGATGGAGTCGGGAGAAGGCGAAGCGCCGGCGGGCGAGGGAGCTCATGAACCCTTTGTACGCGAAGGCATGAAGGTTGGTCGCAATGATATATGCCCCTGTGGTTCCGGTAAAAAATACAAACAATGTCACGGAAAGCTCAAGTAATGGCGGTTGGTGAAACTCTTTTGCCCGTGTTGCACCCCATTGCGGGTGTGCGCTTGGCGGCGCTTAGCGCAGGCATTAAAACGATTGGTCGTAAAGACGTTCTTGTTATGTCCTTGGCGGAAGGGACTGCGGTCGCTGGTGTTTTCACACAAAACGCTTTCTGTGCCGCTCCTGTAAAACTTTGTAAAAACCACCTTCCATTGGGCAATATCCGTTATCTGCTGGTCAATTCCGGCAACGCCAACGCGTGTACCGGGGAGGAGGGGCTTGCCGACGCGTTATTAAGCTGTAAAACATTGGCCGACACTACTGACTTTACGCCTGAGCAAGTACTGCCTTTTTCTACCGGTGTGATTGGCGAACGTTTGCCTATGGAAAAATTGTTAGCGGTCTTACCACTTGCGCAAGAGGAACTGGATGCCAATAATTGGGCTGATGCCGCCCAAAGTATCATGACCACGGATACGCGGCCAAAAGGCGCTTCGGTACAGTTTTCTCACGAAGGTGAAGTTGTGAATGTCACGGGCATTGCTAAAGGCTCGGGTATGATCAAACCTAATATGGCGACGATGTTATCCTACATTGCTACTGACCTGTCAGTGGATACAGCCGTTCTGCAAAACCTATTGAAACAAGCCACCGATGCCTCATTCAACCGAATTACGGTGGATGGTGACACGTCTACCAATGACTCCAATATTTTAGTAGCGACCGGCCAGGTCAATCTTCCAGCTGTCGAAAAGGCAGAGGGTGAACTGTATCAAAAGTTTGCCGACGCGGTGATCGATGTCAATATCCAGCTGGCCAAGTCGATTGTCAGTGACGGAGAGGGAGCAAGCAAGTTAGTCACGGTTAATGTCAACGGCGGTCAAACACCCGAGGAGTGTGTGCAGGTGGCTTATGCCGTCGCACAATCGCCATTGGTGAAAACAGCCTTGTTTGCCTCAGACGCTAACTGGGGTCGTATTGTGGCAGCGATAGGTTATGCAGGTATCGACGGCTTGGACGATAGCTTGGTTACCGTCCACCTGGACGACGTGTTGATTGTTGAAAACGGCGGACGTGCCTCTACCTATACCGAGGAGATGGGGGCGGCAGTGATGAAGCAAGAAGAAATTGCGATTACTATCGATCTCGGTCGGGGAGATTGTTCAGATCGTGTTTGGACAACAGACCTGTCCCATGACTACGTCTCCATTAATGCGGACTACCGCAGCTAATTCCCCGGTATTCATACCGGGATATCCCAAAAGAAAACTTTATGGTTGAGCAGGGTATTGTCGTTCATGTCGCGGTTGGCGTTATTCTCGATCAAAATGACCGGGTACTCATCGCCAAACGTGCGCCGGGACAGCATCAAGGTGGCTTGTGGGAGTTTCCCGGCGGCAAGGTGGATGCTGGTGAGTCGGTAGAGCAAGCCTTGGCGCGAGAGCTACACGAAGAACTGGCGATTGGTGTCCGTGCGTGTAGGGAGCTATTGAAGGTCCAGCATGACTATGGAGACAAATCTGTGCTGCTGGACGTTTGGGTGGTGTCACAATTTACAGGCGTTGCTCACGGCAATGAAGGTCAAGAGATTGCCTGGGTCAGTATCGACACGCTGTGCGAATATCAATTTCCTGCGGCAAACGTGGCGATTGTTCGTGCGATAGAGGCGGGGCTGAGTCGCAAGGACTAGCCTTATATCCGAGCTTAAGGGCTTAGTATTCGTCTATATCGTCTGATAAGACATCATCATAAATAGAATTGCCGGCTATCTTGTTCTCCTCACTGGCCCAATCTCCAAAATCCATCAATTTACAGCGTTCACTGCAGAAGGGTCTGTGTGGAAAATCTTCACTCCAGAGCACTTTAGCTTTGCAGTTGGGGCATTTCAGTTCAAGGGCAGACGAGCTCGAGGGGGTTTTATCAGTATCAGGCATATCAATGTCTTGTGTTTAGGCTGATGAGGCCAGCGCAGCATATTGTAAGTGTAATCGTTCGACCTCACCCTGCAGTGTGCCGAGTGATTGGTCATTCAGGATAACATCATCCGCATGTTTTAATCGCTCTTCTCTGGAAATTTGAGCGGCGATAATAGATTTTACCTGAGATTCGCTGTTGTTGTCCCGGGTCACTGTGCGGCTTAGCTGTAGCGCTTCTGTGGCGTCGATGACAAGAATACGTGAGCACAGGCTAGCCTGAGTGCTTTCGATCAGCAGAGGGGAGGAGAGGACGGTATAAGCGCTGGTGGCTGATTCAAGACCCGCGATGATTTCCTCGCGGATAAGAGGGTGCGTTAGTTGCTCTAACCAAACCCGTTCAGCGGAGTCGCTAAATACCTTTTGGCGCAGAGCCGCCCTATTCAGGGTTCCGTCTGCTAGTAAAATTGAATCACCAAAGCGCTGCGCGATGGCCTTCAGTGCGGGTTTGCCTGCTTCAACAACAGTGCGTGATGCGACATCGGCATCAACTACTTTAATGCCTAGTGTTTCAAAATGATCGGTGGCCGCAGACTTTCCACTGCCGATTCCACCGGTGACACCAACAACATACATTTAAGCCAGTCCTGAAAACTCTAGATACCACAGCGAAATTTCCTGACCCCATAACAAAGCAATCCAGCCTGCAATAGCCAGATAGGGCCCGAAGGGAATAGGGATGTTTTTATCTCTACCCATGATGAGAATGCCCGCAATGCCAATGACGGCGCCGACCAACGAAGACAGAATGATGATTTGTGGCAGCACTTGCCAGCCCATCCAGGCGCCCAGTGCAGCCAGTAATTTAAAATCCCCGTACCCCATGCCTTCTTTGCCAGTGACGATTTTAAACAACCAAAAGACTGACCAGAGTGTGAGGTAGCCGGCAATTGCACCCCACAGGGCATTTTCCAGCGAGGTGTAGACGCCGAAGTAGTTGACGATCAAACCAAGCCACATGAGTGGAAGGGTGATGTTGTCAGGTAGTAGTTGGGTGTCTATATCGATCAGGGTCAGGGCAATTAGGCACCAGGTGAATATGAGTGCCAGGCCCCCTTGTAGATTGAACCCGAGAAGGTAGACCACTAATACGGAGAGAAGGCCAGTTGCTAATTCTACTAGGGGGTAGCGTATTGAAATAGGCTGCTTACAGCCCGAGCATTTGCCTTTTAGAAAGAGGTAGCTGAATACTGGAATATTTTCCCACAGACGAATTTGGTGTTTGCAGTTAGGGCAATGGGAGTTGGGGAAAAGCAAGTTAAAGACTTTTGGTTTGTCATCTGCGGGGGTGGGTGTGATTTCCAACAAAGAGCAACAGTCAGTCTTCCATTCTCTCTGCATGGTGACGGGCAGACGGTAGACAACAACATTCAGGAAGCTGCCTATGCAGAGGCCGAGTATTGCGGTGACAAAAAATAAAAAAGCGGGGGAGGCGTAGAGTGCCTCCACGGTT
>CAJWCA010000215.1 GCA_913020395.1 uncultured Cellvibrionales bacterium
AGCTCGACAGTGCTGACCTGCGCGAGTTTGTATTGCCTCTGTACAAGGGCGCCTCGGAAGAGGGAATGCGTGTCACGATTACAGTGGAGGAGAGGGCCCGTTATACCACCACGGTGTTGGTGTCCCACGCTGACATCCCCTCTATTGATATACCCGGGTTATCGCCCCAGGCATTGTTAATGCCAGAGTTGCGTGTTCGTCTTTATCACGACGCCGCCATGGCTGAAGTCCTCTGCTGGCAGCGCCATCTAGGTATCAAACCTCGTTATGATTACCCAAATGAATACATGCAGCAGCGGGATGAAAAAGCCCAGCTGAATCAGTTTCTGGGAGAGTGGTTGAGTTTTTGCCTGGAGCAAGGACATGCAGTTCAAAGCCCCATCGGACAGTTGGGCTGAGCCCAAAAACCATACCAGGCATTAGGAAGGACGCGCTGTGGACCGCCAAGCGAAAGACACGCCAATCAGATTAATTCAACTGACCGATACACACCTGAGTGAGGATTCGGGTGAGCAGCTTCTGGGTCTGGATACCCGGGAGAGCCTGTGTGATGTGCTTGACTTGGTAAACGCCATCGAAACCAATCCAGACCACTTGGTTGTGACCGGGGATGTAGGTGGTGTTGGAGAGCCCGGCAGCTATCAGTGTTTGCTCGACCTGCTGGCCCAGCATTTACCGCTGCCAATGAACTGGCTGCCGGGCAACCACGACGGGCCTGCAGATATGTTGACCGCTTGCCCGAGCGCCTGTGAGCGAGTGGTGGAATTGGGAGACTGGTTGCTGGTATTGCTTGATACCAGCGTTGCCGGGCACGTTCACGGACACCTAAAAGCCCGCGAGTTGCAGAGTTTGGGGGCAACACTTGCCCGCTACCCAGATCGACCCACACTGGTCTTCATGCATCACCATCCCGTGCCGCTCGATATACGCTGGCTGGACGGAACACAGCTGGATAATGCCGATGAACTGTTTGCTCTTCTGGCGCTTCACAAGCAAGTGAAGGCGCTGAGCTGGGGGCATGTGCACCAGGAATTCAATGGTGTGAAAGACGGCATTCAGCTAATCGCAAGCCCCTCAACTTGTATTCAGTTTGCGCCCCAGCGCGATGATTTTTGTCTAGATAAAAAAATGCCAGGCTATCGCTGGTACGACCTCCATAGCGATGGACGATTTGAAACGGGCGTGCACAGGGTTGCCGACAAGTCCTATGGCATTGACTATGATTCAAGCGGTTACTAAGCCCGATAATTGCCGACAAACTTTGTTATGATCCCGCACCGACTGGACTCAATTGGACAAATTCGCCGATGACAGCACTGGTATATATTCATGGGTTTCTCAGTTCGCCGGAGTCCCATAAAGCCTTACAGCTAAAGCGCTGGTTAGAGGAGGAGCGTTCAGATATTGACTATCACTGTCCCGCTCTGAGTGCCTACCCCGGGGAAGTGCAGCGAGACTTGGAAGGGCTGATTGAATCCCTGTTACCCGAGCCCATTTATTTGATGGGTAGTTCAATGGGTGGTTTTTGGGCAACCTGGCTGGCAGAGAAATATGACTTGCCGGCAATATTGATCAATCCCGCGGTAAAACCAACCGGTTTGATGCCAAGCTATGTGGGGGTGGAGTTGAAAAACTATCACACCGACGATACCTATATTCTGGGCAACAAGGACATCGAGGCCCTGGCCGCGTTAGAATTGGCGGAACCCAAACGGCCGGAAAATTATTGCCTGTTGGTACAAAGCGGGGATGAAACCCTCGACTACCGCCAGGCCGTTAACTATTACAATGCCAGCAAGCAATTGCTTGAAGAGGGCGGCGATCACGGCTTTCAGGGCTTTGAGCGACACATACCCAGCTCAGTGGCATTTTGTGACACGTTTTATAAGAAGACACTTTAGACACTATGGCAAATTACACAGCAGAAGACATTGAAGTATTAACGGGCCTGGACCCGGTAAAAAAACGCCCGGGTATGTATACCGAAACCACTCGGCCTAACCATCTGGCCCAGGAAATTATCGACAACAGTGTGGACGAGGCACTGGCGGGTCACGCAAAAAATATTGATGTGGTCCTGCATAAAGATCAGTCCATTACGGTGAGCGACGATGGGCGGGGAATGCCTGTTGATATACACCCGGAACAAGGTTTGCCCGGAGTCGAAGTGATTCTCTCCACTTTGCATGCCGGCGGTAAATTCTCCAACGACAACTACCAGTTTTCTGGCGGCTTGCACGGCGTTGGTGTCTCTGTCGTGAACGCCCTGTCGCAGATGCTTGAGGTGACTATCAAGCGTGACGGCAATGTTTATCGCATTGGTTTCAAAGACGGCGATAAGGTGTCTGACCTGGAAATCGTCGATACTTGCGGCAAGCGCAACACTGGCACCAGTGCCCGTTTTTTGCCTAATCCGAAATATTTTGACTCCCACAAATTTTCTGTTTCCCGTCTGCGCCATGTTTTGCGTGCCAAGGCAGTGCTGTGTCCTGGCTTGAATGTCACCTTTAAAGATGAGGCCAGCGGCGAGAAGGATGTCTGGTATTACGAAGATGGTTTGCTGGACTACCTCACGGCGGCAACTAAGGGCTGGGAGACATTGCCATCAGAACCTTTTGTCGGCACGTTTACCGGTGAAACAGAGGCGGCTGATTGGGCGGTGCAATGGTTGCCTGAAGGGGGAGAGCTCACCCAGGAAAGTTATGTCAATCTGATTCCTACCGCTCAGGGTGGCACACACGTTAATGGTTTGCGCACCGGTTTGCTTGAAGCCATGAGAGAGTATTGTGAATTCAGAAGTTTGTTGCCCAGAGGCGTGAAGCTGGCACCGGATGATATCTGGAATAATTGTTGTTATGTCCTGTCTTCAAAGTTGGGAGACCCGCAGTTTTCAGGGCAGACCAAAGAACGTTTGTCGTCGCGCGAAGCTGCAGCATTTATTTCTGGTATCGCAAAAGACTCCTTTAGCCTCTGGTTGAACCAGCACACCGAAGACGGTGACAAGCTGGCCGAGTTCTGTATTAGCAACGCCCATAAACGTGTGCGCTCCAGTAAAAAAGTCGCCCGTAAAAAGGTCACGTCGGGCCCTGCGCTGCCAGGTAAGTTGGCAGATTGCTCATCCGCCGAACCCGAGCGGGGCGAGTTGTTTTTGGTGGAAGGTGACTCGGCGGGCGGATCCGCCAAGCAGGCGCGGGACAGGGTCTTTCAGGCCATCATGCCCTTGCGAGGTAAGATCCTGAATACCTGGGAAGTGGATGTCAGTGAGATATTTTCCAATCAGGAAGTGCATGACATCTCCGTTGCCTTAGGCATTGATGCCGCCTCAGACAATCTCGACAATTTGCGTTATCACAAAATATGCATATTGGCGGATGCGGACTCAGACGGTCTTCACATTGCGACCTTGTTGTGTGCATTGTTTGTGCGTCACTTTAGGGCGCTGGTTAATGCCGGTCACGTATTTGTAGCGATGCCTCCCTTGTATCGAATCGATATCGGCAAGGATGTGTACTACGCATTGGACGAAAGTGAAAAACAAGGGGTGTTGGACCGCATCAAAGCGGAGAAAAAACGTGGCAAGGTGAATGTACAGCGCTTTAAAGGGCTGGGAGAAATGAATCCCATGCAGTTGCGTGAAACGACGATGGATCCAGATACCCGGCGCCTGGTTCAGTTAACAATGGAAGACGGAGATGACACCAATCAAATGCTGGATATGCTGCTGGCGAAAAAGCGCGCCGGCGACCGCAAAGCCTGGTTGGAAGAAAAGGGTGATTTAGCCCAGGTGTAATCACTCGGCGTCGATTGGTTTTACGGTACTCTGAAAAAGGTCCTTTATAAGGGCCTTTTTTAACTATACTGAAGATTCAAGTGCCAATGGGTGGTATTCATGGATCTCAAGTTTCCCCAGCAATATTCTCAGGGCAGGCGTGTTAATGAAAGCCCGATTATGTATGTCTTTGACCAGTTCATTAGCCCTGAAGAATGCCGTGGGCTTATTGCCAGTGCCGGTGATGATATGCAGCGCTCATCCGTGTGCGCGGGCAAAGGCGGTGTAAAACACGACTGCCGAACCAGCACCACCCAGTGGGTACCCCACAATACCAACCACTTAACACAGACAATCAGCGACAGGGTCAGCCGGCTTGTTGGCCTAGGCCTGGAGCATGCAGAAGCCCTTCAATTGATCCACTATCAAACCGAGCAAGAATACCGAGCGCACCACGATGCGTGGGACTTAAACAGTGAGGTGGGCAAACGGTGTACTCAGCGGGGCGGGCAGCGTATGCTCACCTGTCTGATCTACCTCAACAAAGTTGAGGAAGGTGGCGGGACAGGTTTTCCGCAGTTGGACCTTGAGGTTCGCAGTCAGGAGGGGCGTATGCTTGTTTTCCATAACTGCTTGCCGGGAACCGATACCTTACACCCGGATACGCTCCACAGTGGCCTACCTGTACTCAAAGGCGAAAAGTGGGCGATCAACCTGTGGTTTCGGGAAAAAGCGTTGCGATCCATAAAACCACCTGCCTATAAAACGACGGGTTTTAAACGAGTAATAGAATAAATACAACAGCAGGAAGAGCGTTGACAAAGATCTATCTCCTTACCCACGAGCGCGAAGTCGATAAAAAAACCAATACTGGTCGCCTGGTGTTAGCGTGCGCCAATATTGAATCTACCCGCATTGTCTGGCGTAGAACTGAGCCAAATGAAACGCTTTTAGCGCTGATAGAAAGTGATATGATTGCCATGCTCTATCCTTCGGTCGATGGAGATGACTCATGTAAGCTTGAAGACTTTGATCATTTTCTGGTGCTCGACAGCACTTGGCAGGAATCGAAAAAAATGATTAATAAAAGCCCTTACCTCAAGAGTATTCCCACAGTTGCTATTGCCAGCGAAGTGCCCTCTACGTTTCGACGCCGTCGCAATCAAGTTGATGGAGGGCTTTGCACCGCAGAGGTGGTGATTCAACTTTTGAAACAAAAAGGTGACAGAGCTGAAGCGGAATCTCTGGAATGCCAATATCAGCAATTCAATCAGTCGTGAAGAAACCTAAGATATTTGTTGTGGGGCTGCCGCGAACCGGTACAACCAGCGTGTGCGCAGCGCTTTTGGATATGGGATTTGCGGTAGCCCATACCGCGTTTACCAAAGAGGCCGTAGAAACCGCCGAGGTAATTGCAGATACGCCGGTATTTAACGACTTTGAACAATTGGCAGTGCTATTCCCAGAATCGCAATTTATTTATTTGATGCGCCAAAAAAGTGCATGGTTGCCGTCGATTAAAGTGTTGTTGAAAAAGATTCTATCAGCACTCGAAAGCGGTGACGGGGTAATCAATCCGATACTGCTCCGTTGTTATCAAGACGTCTTTGGTCCTATGAATAGAGAAACAATCAGCAGTGACGAACATTTACTGTCTTGTTACTATAAACATCAGGTTCGGGTGAATGAGTATTGCAAGCAGAACCCTGATCGCTTTCTATCAATAGATATTAGTGATGAGGACTCATTGGCCACCTTGGCGTCATTTTTATCACGGCCTGTTGAGTGCGGACGTGTGTTTCCCATTTTGAATAGCGGAGGTAAGATAACGGCCTGGAAATCCATCAGGCACCCGCGAAAAATTGACTCAAATGCTTCGGGTGTTGATCGGCGCCAGTACTATCAATACTCACTCAAGAAACGTAAACCATCATAGGATCGGGAGAAGTCAGCAATGTTTAGTCAACTGAGTAAAGGCCTGTTTATACTCTCTATAGTCGCGGTTTCCGCCTGTTCGGGCAGCGAGTCACCTCAGCAAAGTGGAAGTGAAACCAATATTGATAAAAAAGAAAAACCCGCGGGTGTTATCCCACAACACCAATTAAAAGCGTTGGATAAGGCAAAAGGGGTAGAAGAGCTGCTGCAAGAAACCGATCAGGACCGTCGGGAGAAAATGGATGAAAGCTCACAATAAACACTTT
This sequence comes from uncultured Cellvibrionales bacterium, assembly GCA_913020395.1. Lineage (GTDB taxonomy): Bacteria > Pseudomonadota > Gammaproteobacteria > Pseudomonadales > Cellvibrionaceae > CAJWCA01. The sequence continues at coordinate 5,971 of CAJWCA010000215.1, forward strand.
GACTCAGGATTTAGAAAGGAATAACAATGACCCAGCAAGATATGATTCTGGCGATAGATCAAGGTACTACAAGCAGTCGCGCCATTGTTTTTGATGCAAAAGCCAACATTGTGGCGCTGGCGCAACAAGAATTTCCGCAACATTACCCCGAAGACGGATGGGTTGAACACGATCCAGAAGATATTTGGGACAGTACCTTAAACGTTGTGCAAGAGGCCAAACAGAAAGCAGAACAGAGCGGAGGAACGATTGTTGGCATTGGTATTACCAATCAGCGTGAAACGACGGTGTTGTGGGATCGCGCAACGGGTAAACCTATTTACAATGCAATTGTTTGGCAGGACCGTCGTACCGCTGAGGTCTGCAGGCAGCTGAGTGAACAGGAAGGGCTGGTGCAGAGTAAAACCGGGCTGCTTCTGGATCCTTATTTTTCTGCCACAAAAGTTGCGTGGATATTAGACAATGTAGAAGGCGCGCGCGACTTAGCAGAAAAAGGCAGGCTGTGTTTTGGCACCGTAGACACCTTTCTGATCAATCGGCTGACGGGAGGTGAATCTCATTTCACTGACGCAACCAATGCCAGCCGAACCAATCTTTTTAATATTCACACGCAAACATGGGACGAGGAACTGTTGGCCTTGTTTCGCGTACCTGCGGCTGTATTGCCCGAAGTAAAAGACTGTGCGGATCATTTTGGAGAAACCACAGAAGCTGTCTTGGGTGACGTGATTCCCATTTTGGGTGTCGCAGGTGATCAGCAAGCGGCTGCAATTGGTCAGGGGTGTTTCAAGAGTGGCGAAGTTAAGAGCACCTACGGTACAGGGTGTTTCGCGCTGATGAACACAGGTGATAAGGCGGTGGCGTCAAGCAGCCGACTGCTGACGACGGTGGCCTACCGACTGGATGGCAAACCCTCTTACGCATTGGAAGGTTCTATTTTTGTAGCGGGCGCGGCAATTCAGTGGCTGCGTGATGGGTTGGGACTGATAGAGAATGCTAACGAAACAGAATCGATGGCAGCCGGCTTAACGGATAATCAGGGTGTCTATCTCGTTCCAGCATTCACGGGTTTAGGCGCGCCTCATTGGGACCCGGATGCCAGAGGCGCTATTTATGGTTTGACAAGAGATACGGGACCCGATGTGTTTGTACGGGCCGCTCTGGAGTCGGTGTGCTACCAGACTTTTGACTTGCTGAGCGCGATGAGTGCGGACGCTGCGGCCCCGCTTCGTTTGAGGGTCGATGGCGGCATGGTTAACAATGCCTGGGTGATGAATTACCTTTCTGCCATTTTAGATATTCCGGTTGACCGCCCTAAAATTGTAGAAACCACTGCGTTAGGTGTCGCCTATCTTGCGGGACTGAAGCTGGGAATCTACGGATCCTTTGAGGATATTGCCGCGAGCTGGCAGTGTGACCGCACCTTTTCAATGACTCTGGATCCGGACAAGCGGGAAGCGTTATTGGGCGGTTGGCATGAATCCGTTAACAGAACACTTTCCTGAGTAGTCCCCCGTTTGGGGGACTTGTATCCTCCACTAGAGTTTGATGTCGATTCGCCCAGCCTCACTGAGCTCGGGATCAAACTCAGGTTTGCATAGAATAATTCTGGAGGGCTCAACTGACTGTTGAATAAAATAATCTTTCAAAGCATTGGCACGTGTTTGTGCCAAGTTTCTTAGCGCTAAGACGTGTTTGTCCGTTACAGCCCGCTGTTTATTTCCTTTATTGTAAGCTTGAGTCCAGTCCTTACGTGATGCGATGGGGCAAAAGCTGAGTGTGAGTGATTTTTTTTGAGTGAGTAGTTTTACGAGATTCTCAAGGGCAGTCTGCATGTCCCCTTGGTAGCTCAGACTATTGGCTTGATAGAGAATAGGATTAAATGAAAGCGCCGTCGCTGAATCAAACAGGGCGGAGGCAACTCCTACTAGTCCAAAAGGCGTGTAATAATTAATGACAGCTTCGGTAATTGCTTTTCGCGCGACGATTCCAAA
>CAJWCA010000216.1 GCA_913020395.1 uncultured Cellvibrionales bacterium
TGGAGAGATGCCGGAAGAGTTAACCGCCAGGGCCGATGGAGCCTTGTATCAGGCTAAAAAAAGTGGTCGTAACCGAGTGTGTGTCGCCCGTTCTGAAGAGGTCTATTCTGCCTGATTGTGTCGCCGGCTAAAGAGACAGGGCCCGCAATTGTGGGTCTTCTTTGCTGTTGCGCCAAAGTAATTCCCATGTATCCATCAGCTGCTTAATCTCGGGCGCGGCACTATAGTTGGCGAAGCCCTGAAAAACTTCATCGTCATTTTTGTAAAGTAACTTATCTCTGTCAACGATCATAAAACCCATGCTTTCATTTTCGCTTTGAATGCCTTGTTTCCGAATGCTGAATTTGCTAGGTAGCCGTTGCGCCAGCCGAATAAGCTGGTGACCTCTTTCAACAAGTACTCGTGCATCTTTTATCAGGATATAGACATGCGCCTGTGGAGACTGGCGAGAGAATTCAGATAAACAATGGACAAACTCGGCTCTTTCATAAAGCAGGGGGTCTAGTAGATGGCTAAATATCCTTATCTCGCGCCTGCCTTGAGTAACGAGTTTATCGCTATGTTCACAAAAGTCCGAGAGCGCATCCAGTATAAATAACGAGTCGCTGCTTGAAGATACGTGGCCCATGCTTTTATCCTTTTCTCTCTTGTCGCTTGTCTTTTAAATAAAATCTAGCGCTCTGTTTGTTGTATTGGGTGCCAACGACCACTTTAACTTATTGTCTTAAGTTTCTGATTTATAGAAATAATGTTCACTTTTTACAAGTTAAAGTGCTTTCTGGTTTGTGGAACATTTAATAGGCGCCGCCTAAGGCAAGTTTAGACAAGATAAGTTTAGACAAGGTAAAGGCTTCCTGCGATGAGCAGTTCGCAGAGCACCTGAAGAGCTTCCGGTTCAATGTCTGCCAATTCTTCCGCTTTGAATTGAGGTTTCGAGCAGATGAGCTGTGCGAATTCCGAAGGGCATTGAATCACTTCGCCGTCGATATAAAGACTTGTCTCTCCGGCTTCGTTCTTGTGCCATGCAAAGCGCGATGCCGGGTGTGCATGGACCTCGGCGCCCTCTGAGAGGTGCTCGAGTAAGATCTCAGGGCTTATGTCCAGATCGGGCTCCACTAATTCCAGTTCCGGGTATTTTCTCTGAGTCATATATGCGCCGAACCAATCGGCGATTTCATCGTCGTTGCCAAGTGTCTCCTGAATATGTGTTCTCAATTGTACGATGGCGCTTTTGTCTATTTGGCCAGGGTTGACGAGTGGCTTTCGCTTGGGGTCTGAAAAGCGCTGGTCATTAGTCAGTTTACTGGCGAGGTGCGTCGTAAAATCACTGAGTATGTCTGCCACAGATGGGGCGCGAAAACCAATGGAATAGGTTATGCAGTCGTCCATAGCGACGCCGTGATGGGCAAACTGTGGAGGGATGTAAAGCATGTCTCCGGGTTCGAGTATCCAAGACTCCTGCTGATTAAATTGAGATAGAATGCTGAGCTGTGAGTCTTCAAGAAGCGGGCTGCGGCTGTCGCAATGTTGTCCTGTCTGCCAGTGCCGGCGCCCTAAACCCTGTAGTAGAAAAACATCGTAGTAGTCAAAATGGGGGCCTACGCTACCGTTTTTGGGGGCATAGCTGGCCATAATATCGTCGAGTCGCCAGTTCGGTAAAAAACGAAAGCGGTCGAGCAGTTCGGCCAGCTCATCAACCCACTGATCAACCGCTTGAACGAGCAAGGTCCAGTGTGTCTCGGGTAGTTGACTGAAGTCAGCTTCTGAAAATGGGCCGCAACTCAGATGCCAGGGGCCCTCGGTGTGTTGCTCTTGAACTATACGAGACTCCACCTCTTCTTCCATAGCTAGCCCCGCCAGTTCATCCGGCGACAGGGGGCTTTTGAAATCGGGAATGGCATTGCGAATAAGTAGGGGTTTCTGCTGCCAGTATTCTGCTAGAAACTGTTCAGTGGAGATTCCACCGAGCTGGGTAAAAGGTTTTATATTCATCGTCTCTCAGAGGGGCACAGGGGCGCTTTGTTTGCCGCCAGATAATCGGAAATCAGGGTATGTAACTTACGTGTGTCGAAACTCTCGTAGTGCCCTGGCCGAACTTCCTCGGGTCGCATGGACAGCAGTTTTGACATTGATTCTATGTAGTTCGGGATTGCGCTGTCTTCCAGTTTGTCGAGCAGTTCTCCGTCATAAACTACATCACCCGAAAAGAATTGTTTGTGATCGCTTTTCATTAAGCCGATTGACCCTGATGAGTGGCCGGGTAAGTGCATCACTTCAAACGCTTTGTCGCCTAAATCAAAAATGTCTCCATGTTGGATCTTTTGAGCTTGCGGGCACGCTTTTACCGAGTAGTTCTCTGCACTGAAACCCTGATAGGGCAGTTGATAAAAATCTCTGGCGGGGGTGTAGTTAAATTCAGGTGTGGCTAACATTAAACGCTGGTCCCCCTGAGTAAGGGCTTGGTGTTCGGCTTCATGAATAAAGACTTCATCAAATTCATGACAGCAACCGCAGTGGTCAAAATGGACATGACTTGCCACGACCTTTAAGGGTTTGTCGAGTGTGTCGGCCAGATGGAGCTTCAGGCTGGATACACCGAGCCCAGCGTCGATGAGTAAGTTGGCGTCGCGACCAAGAATTAGCCAGAGGTTCGCACGGTTTTCCCAAGTGTAGTGTGGCTCGGTAATAAGATAGAGGTCATCGCGAATGCGTTCCCGGCGGTACCAGTGCTGTGCAATCAATTTTTCCATAGCCATAGTCTAACAGACCGCGCGACTGGAGGGCGAGCAGGTCTGACATCGGCGTGTCGGACCTGCTCTTTGGACTAAATACTAACTAAATGTTTTGTGCCTGTTCGACTGCGTTGCCGATGTAGTTTGACGGCGTTAGCTCGCGCATGGTTTGTTTGGCAGACTCAGGAATATCCAGCGTTTCAACGAATTCGAGAATCACCTGTTTGGTGATGGTCTGTCCGCGGGTCAGGGCTTTCAGTTTTTCGTATGGCTGATCCACGTCATAGCGACGCATGATGGTCTGAATAGGTTCTGCGAGAACCTCCCAGCAGTTGTCCAGATCTTCAGCCAGGCGTACACGATTGATCTCCAGTTTATTAATGCCTTTTAATACCGAAGCAAATGCAATGCTGCTATAGCCGAAACCTACACCCATGTTTCTTAGCACTGTGGAGTCTGTCAGGTCACGCTGCCAGCGAGAGATGGGAAGTTTTTGTGCCAGGTGTGAAAAGATTGCATTGGCGATACCCAAATTACCTTCGGAGTTTTCAAAGTCAATGGGGTTAACTTTGTGTGGCATCGTAGAGGATCCCACTTCCCCGGCAACCGTTTTTTGCTTGAAGTAACCGAGTGAAATGTAGCCCCAAACATCGCGGTTAAAATCAATCACAATGGTATTGAAACGCGCCAGGCAATCAAACAGCTCGGCGATGTAATCGTGTGGTTCAATTTGAGTTGTGTAGGGGTTCCACGTCAAGCCCAGGCTTTCTACAAAACGTTCCGCATTGGCCTGCCAGTCTACCGAGGGGTAGGCGGAGAGGTGGGCGTTGTAATTTCCAACGGCACCATTGATCTTGCCGAGCATCTCAACGTTTTTGAGTTGTTGCAGTTGTCGGCGCAGACGGGCAGCCACGTTGGCCATTTCTTTGCCCACGGTTGTTGGCGAGGCCGTCTGTCCATGCGTGCGGGATAACATTGGGTCTGAGGCGTAGGCTTTGGCCAGTGTGCTGATGGCGTCACTGACGGCGAGCATCTGGGTCTGCAGAACCTCGCGGCCCTCTTTTAACATCAAGGCGTGAGAGAGGTTGTTAATGTCTTCAGACGTACAGGCGAAATGAACGAACTCTTTTATCGTGTTCAGTTCTTCATGTTCTTCAAGCTTTTCTTTAATGAAATATTCCACCGCTTTTACATCGTGATTGGTGGTCGCTTCGATGTCTTTTATCTTTTGCGCATCGATTTCAGAAAAGTTTTTGACTAAAGCGTCAAGAAACGTGTTGGCTTCAGTGCTTAGCGCTGCGACTTCTTGTATTCCATCGAGTTCGGCCAGGCGTTGCAGCCAGCGAACCTCCACCTCAACGCGAGCACGTATCAGTCCAAATTCACTAAATATGGGGCGAAAGTCAGCAGTTTTACTGCCGTAACGACCATCGATGGGGGTAACGGCGGACAGGGCGGATAATTCCATAGAAGCAATCTCTTAGCATGAAAAATTCAGGGCCCGAATGATACACGAATTGAAGTGTATTTAGGAGGGCGCAAGACAGGCTAAAGTGACTCTTTCAAGGCTTGTTTGTGCAAGCGCTCGGTGGCGTCCAGTAATTTGGCCCGGCTTAGCACCAATTGTAGGCGGCTGCCTCCGAGTTGGCGCCACAGGGTTGCCGAGCGGATGGCCGCGAGCAGAAGTGCACGAATCTGGTTGGCTACCCGTTTTTGTTGTAGCAGGTTGAAGTCTCCTGAAACCTGCACGCGATAGCGAAAGGTGCTGATGGTGTCTGAGTAAATATCGGCAATATTGCCAATGACATTTTCGTGGGTGCTCTCAAAATGTTTTGCCTGCTCCGCGGCCAATGAGACCCTCTCACCGATGGTGTTGAGCATGGATGCTTTTTTGGAGAGCTTTTTTTGTAAATGCATTACCCCCAAGGCGTATTTGAGGCAGTCATTTTTCTGGGAGTTTTTGTGATCCTGCAGCAGGACTCCCAACAGTTCCAGACCAAATTGTAACTGTTGAACTGAACCATATACGGCCAGAGTGTCTTCAGGACTTTGTATGAACAGGCTCTCAATCGAACACCGGTAGGGTTGCTGAGGGCAGATCCCTGTTTTGGCCAGTTTTTCGACCAGTCCGCAGGCCTGAAACATGCCCGCAAGGGCTAACACCTGTTGCTCTGTCTTGCTCATTAATCAAAAGCCTTATCGATAACCGCGCCGCCGAGACAAATATCGCCGCGGTAAAAAACCACGGATTGCCCGGGAGTTATGGCTCTCTGCGCCTGATCAAAAACCACGCGTATGGTCCCGGTGCTGTCATCTACGTGAAGCTCGCAGGCCTGGTCGGGCTGGCGATAGCGGGTTTTGGCCATGCAGCGCACTGTGCCGCCGGGCTCGAGATGGGGCGTTCCGTTAATCCAGTGGGCTTCGCTGGCCATTAATCCGCGTGCATAGAGCATGGGGTGGTCAGTGCCCTGGGCCACAATCAAGACATTGCGCTCTAAGTCCTTGCCCGCGACAAACCAGGCGGCTTCACTGGCGCCTTTCACGCCTCCAATGCCCAGCCCTTGTCGCTGGCCAATCGTGTGATACATCAACCCGCTGTGGTCTCCCATGACGTCCCCTTCGGGAGTCTCCATTTTGCCAGGTTTGGCGGGGAGATATTGCTGAAGAAAATCTTTAAAGCGGCGTTCGCCGATAAAACAGATGCCTGTGCTGTCTTTTTTGCGCGCAGTGGCCAGGCCGTGTTCTTCCGCAATTCTACGTACTTCAGGTTTTTCGAGCTCGCCGACTGGAAATAGCGTTTTAGCAAATTCTGCCTCGCCAACGGCATGAACGAAATAGCTCTGGTCTTTGTTATTGTCCAAACCTTTGGCGAGCCAAGTGTGTCCGTCTTTGTCAACCCGGCGGCAGTAGTGGCCCGTGGCGATATAATCACCACCCAGAATCTGTGCATACTCTAAAAATACTTTGAATTTAATTTCCCGGTTGCACAATATGTCCGGATTGGGTGTTCTGCCGGCCTGGTACTCTTTTAGGAAGTGTTCAAACACATTGTCCCAGTATTCCGCGGCGAAATTAACCGTGTGCAGTTTAATGCCCAGTTTGTCACACACTTTCTGAGCGTCGATCAAATCTTCTTTGGCGGTGCAGTATTCTGTACCGTCGTCTTCGTCCCAGTTTTTCATGAACAGCCCTTCAACTTCGTATCCCTGTTCCATCAGCAGAAGTGCAGAGACTGATGAATCGACACCGCCGGACATGCCGACGATAACGCGTGTGGGGGCTTGCTTGTTCATTGGGGCGATTGATCCTTAGTGCTTGTTTGGGCCTGAAGGGCTTACTTGCGTTTTGAGGGCGCAATCCTAGCTGATTTTGGGCGCCGGTGCGACTTTCCCTTTGGTGTTTTGGCTTTGTTGTCTGGCAGGTCCGGTAGGTTAATTTGCTCTTCTCTCATCTCTCCGGGTTGAAGCGATTCGAGCTTCCACGGGCCTATTGATGCACGTATGAGCCTTAGAGTAGGAAAGCCTACGGCAGCGGTCATGCGCCTGACCTGCCGATTCTTACCTTCCTTGATGGTTAGCTCAAGCCAGCTGGTGGTGTCATTTTTGCGATATCTGATGGGTGGAGTTCTCGGCCAGATTGCGGGCTCCGGGATGGCTTTCGCTTGTGCCGGGCGAGTGGGCCCGTCCTTAAGGGGCAGGCCTTTGCGCAGCTGCTGAAGTGCCGCCTCGTTTATGGCTCCCTCAACCTGGACCCAATAGGTTTTGGCCAGCTTTTGGGACGGGTGTGCTATCCGGTGCTGTAAAGCCCCTTCATCGGTCAGCAACAGCAAGCCTTCTGAGTCTTGATCGAGTCTGCCGGCCGGGTAGAAACCGGGCCTGTTGATGTAGTCTTTTAGTGTCGGTCTTCCCTCGGAGTCCTGGAACTGGGTTAACACGCCAAAGGGCTTATTAAGTAATAAAAGTGTCGCCATGTTTTTCCTGTGAGCCCACCTGCCTATTTGCTAAATCGGAACGTTTAAACCATAACTATTGGGCAGAATGCTCGCGACCTTAAAATCGCGGCAGCCTGACAGATTACCTGTGTTAATACTACCGTCAGGAGAACCGTTATGGCATATAAACATATTAACATTCCTGCCGGGGACAAAATTACGATTAACGAGGACGGTACCCTCAATGTGACCGATAGGCCCATTATTAGCTTCATTGAAGGGGACGGAATAGGCGTGGATATTACGCCGCCGATGATAAAGGTCATCGATGCTGCAGTAAACAAAGCCTACGGAGGGCAGAAACACATTGCCTGGATGGAGGTTTTTTGCGGTGAAAAAGCAGCTGAGCGCTATGATGGAGATTGGTTTCCTACCGAGACACTCGACGCCATTAGAGAGTTTGTGGTCGGTATTAAAGGGCCTTTAACGACTCCCGTTGGAGGAGGGTTTCGCTCTTTAAATGTCGCCCTTCGCCAGGAGATGGATTTGTATGTCTGTCAGCGACCCGTTCGATGGTTTACAGGAGTGCCCACCCCGGTAAAAGAGCCGCACAAGGTCGATATGGTTATCTTCAGGGAAAATTCAGAGGACATCTATGCCGGTATTGAATGGAAGGCGGGGAGTGATGATGCTAATAAGGTCGTTAAATTCCTCAGGGAGGAAATGGGTGTCAGTAAAATAAGGTTTCCGGAGGATGTGGGAATAGGGGTTAAACCAGTATCCCGAGAGGGTACACAGCGATTGGTTCGCAAGGCAATACAGTATGCAATCAGTCAGCGCCGGTCATCGGTCACTCTGGTCCACAAGGGTAATATCATGAAGTTCACTGAGGGAGGGTTCAGGGATTGGGGGTATGAGCTGGCCTCAGAAGAGTTTGGCGCTCAAGCCATCGATGGGGGCCCGTGGATGAGCTTTAAAAACCCTGAAACGGGTGAGGATATTGTCGTGAAAGATGTGATTGCTGACGCGATGTTGCAACAGGTCTTGTTAAGGCCGGAGGAGTATAGTGTGATTGCCACACTGAATTTAAACGGAGATTATTTATCAGATGCGCTGGCTGCTCAGGTTGGCGGCATAGGTATTGCTCCCGGTGCTAATATTTCTGACAGTGTCGCGCTGTTTGAAGCCACTCACGGCACCGCGCCAAAATATGCAGGTCAAGACAAGGTCAATCCGGGTTCGCTGATCTTGTCAGCGGAAATGA
>CAJWCA010000217.1 GCA_913020395.1 uncultured Cellvibrionales bacterium
CAAGCGCACCTACGGTGTTGAATTGGTTGTGGGTGCACCTCAGGTTGCCTACCGCGAAACGATTACACAGGCGATCGAAGACAGCTACACCCACAAGAAACAGTCTGGTGGTTCCGGTCAGTTTGGTAAGATCGACTACCGCGTTAAGCCCGGCGAACCAGGAACAGGTTTTGTATTCAGCTCCTCGGTTGTGGGTGGTAACGTTCCTAAAGAATTCTTCCCAGCTATTGAAAAAGGCTTTAAGGGCATGATGGAGCAGGGCCCACTGGCTGGCTTCCCCGTGCTGGACGTTGAAATTGAGCTGTACGATGGTGGCTTCCACGCAGTTGACTCCTCGGCTGTTGCCTTTGAAATCGCTGCAAAAGGCGCCTTCCGTCAATCTATGCCTAAAGCCGGCCCTCAGTTGATCGAGCCGATCATGCACGTTGACGTGTTCACACCTGACGATCACGTGGGTGATGTGATTGGCGACCTCAACCGTCGTCGTGGCATGATCAAAGATCAGGAAGCGGGTGTTACAGGCGTTCGCATTAAAGCCGACGTTCCGCTGTCTGAAATGTTTGGTTACATCGGATCACTGCGTACCATGACTTCCGGTCGCGGCCAGTTCTCGATGGAATTCTCTCACTACATGCCTTGTCCTGCTCAGGTTTCTGAGAACGTCATTGCAGAAGAGAAAGAAAGAAAAGCTAACAAGTAATTTCATTACTTTAGCTAAAAAAAAACCCGGGGTTTATCTCCCGGGTTTTTTTATGCCTGAAGGAAAGACAGCGTGGAATCAAGCAGCGCTTCGAGCCGGTTCCCGATGAATAAAGGACGCAATTTTTTCCATCACCTGGGTAGACTTCAACACCTTCCGGTGCCCCAGACCCGATGAAATAAATAACTCCGCGCCTTCGAGCACAGAGGCCAGTCGACGGGACTCGCTCGCTGGCACCTCGACATCGGACTCATCGTGAATCAGTAAGGCAGGCACTTTACAGTGTTTTAAAAGCAAGGTGGAATCCAGCGCTTCAGCTGGCACACCCACCGCGCGACCAATAAACGCCACAAACTTGTCAGTCGTTTTTTTGCTCAGACCTACAAACCCTGAAAAACGACGCAATACATTTTCCACAGAGGAGGGCCCGGATATCAAAACCATTTTTGATGTCAGCAATCCGCGCCCCACGGCTACCGCGGTGGCCCCCGCCCCCATGGAGTGACCAATCACAATCTCAAAACGTCCGAGCGCGTCTTCCGCAAGCTGAATCGTTTGGGCAAACACATGAGGGTTAGCGGTATCACCTGCAGAGTGACCATGCCCAGGCATGTCGACTGCAACCACATCAAAACCCTGTTCAAGCAAACCCGCAGCAAGGCCATACATTTGTGTTGCCCGGCTCTCCCAGCCATGAACTAGAAGCACTTGCGCTCGACGCGCCTCGTTGCCCGTATGACTTTCAGGATGCCAGCGAATCGCACTGATACCCTCTCTCAATTCAAAGCGGCTGCCTTTTTGTTCCGCGTCATGCTCCCAGCCCTTAATCGGGTAACGTGTGGGGGTTAGAAAGCGCTTGCCTGCTTTCTGCGCGGTCCAGTTCGGTGCTAACACGCTGCCGATTTGGTTGGACAAACGAAATACTGCAAAAGATAAGTTCATAATCATTCCTACTGGGCAAACGTGTTGAACGCATTTACCCTATTTTGATGTAAATGCTGAGACGGTTAATCTTGCTTGGTTTTGTACAGGTAGCTTTTTATGCTTGCCATAGAGTTTTCGAAAGCCTCCGCATTCCCGGTCACCCTGCTAACCAACAGAGCGCCTTGAATGCTGGCGATTACCCATTGAGAAAGCGCCTCAACACTCAAGTCATGCCCTTCAAAATCCCCAGAACGCAGACCAGCCTGCAAAATGTTCTCAATGCCCTTGAGCTGTACTTCCATTAAGCCACGCGCCTGATCCTGGACACGCTCATTTAAACGGTCCCACTCGCCGGCAAATGCACCGCCGGGGCATATCTTCTGCCCCGGTCCGGCAAACTGAAGGAAGAGTCCAATGAAATAGCTCAGCTGCGCTTGCGGAGTATAGTGCTCTCCACGCTCAAAACTTGCCTGAAGCTGCTCAGTAGCCCTCTCCAGAACGGCAACCGACAAGTCGTCCTTGCTTTCAAAGTGGTAGTACATGCTGCCTTTTTTGATGCCAATTCTTTTGGCAAGCTCCTGGAAGCTCACACCACTGATCGACTGGCGCTGGATGAGATCCTGGGCGGCATTCATGATTTGATTTCGGGTATCGTTGGTATTTTTCATTTGCCTACCTTACGTCAGGTAGATTAAATAATCAACACCTCTCCCGGTTAGGAACTAATACCCCTCAGGAGATTAAAGTTTTGTGGGCAGCCTCGATTTCAAATTGACTGTATACATCGATACCGTTCTGCCTCAGCAGCGCAGCTGTGACGCCCTCTCCAGGCACTTTATTACCCGAAAAGTGACCGTCATAAAGGGAGTGGCTGCCACAGGAGGGGCTGGATTCGGCCAGTACGGCAACCCGCAGGCCCTGTTTTTGACAAGTGGCCAGCGCTTGCTCAGCCCCCGAGATGAAATAGGCTGTAACATCCTCTCCGGCGTTATCCAGCACTTTGGCCGTTGCCAGCAATACATCTCTCCCCGACGCTTCAACGATCTCTGCAGGACGCCTGGGAATGCTCATGCCCGCATCCACCTCGGGGCAAACAGACACGACCCGCCCTTCCGCCAACCACTGGGCCAGAATCCGATCGGCAACAGCGAGGGACCCGCCGTCATACCGAACCCGTTTGCCCAACAGGCACGCGCTTACCAACACTTTGTTCATTGGGATTACAATCACTCGCTCTGTAAACCGGAAATCAATCGGTGTTTCCTTTCTACGGCTGCTTTTTCCATACTACCCTGTTATTCACATCTCGGCTCTGGCGAATTAATTCATTACCTGTCACCTGCCCATCAGACTTTGCCAGTCTGTCGTAAAGCACAACATTCACTGTAGCCGCCAGATTAAGACAACCCGTAGTCGGAATGTAGATAACGGCATCAGCACCGTCCACAACGTCCTGACTGACGGTGCCATCCTCGGGTCCAAAAATATAAAAGGCTTTTTCCGGGTGAGCAAAGTCCGTAAGCGACTGCGCTCCCTCAACCAGCTCGACACACACCACAGCCGTGCCTTCAGGTACGTTTTGCAGCAAGTTCTGGGATTCGGTCAGCGGAATATTAAGGCGGGCCTGATGAGTATCGGTATGAAAGCGCGCGGCGCGACTGTATCTCTCCCCGGTATAAAATACTGCCTTCGCACCAAAGCAACCTGCCGCCCGCATTGTAGCGCCGACATTGGTGGGGCTTTTAGGATTACACAAACCCAGATAGACACTTGACTCACTCATTGCACAATCCCAGTAACATCGAGCTCAAATCATAGCGAAGCAAATGGCTAAAGTCATTGCGGGGGACTTGCCATTAATACGGGCAGTTGCTGCTCCGCCATGCCTATCGTCAGCGGCGTGTACCCTATAAATTCACCGTCCGCCTCAAGGGCACAAGGTCTACCCATGCTTGTTACCTCAATGTGACGGGCCTCATGATATTGAACCTGAGGATGTTTAACTTTTTTTCCGCGTTTTAGATCCAGTAGCTTTAAGGCAAAATCCAGTACACCGACCTTGCCAATAAGCGTGATATTCAAGCGACCATCGTCGAGCCTGGCTGCCGGTGCAATACAGAGACCAGAACCAAAATATTTTGCATTGGCGGCAACCAAGGCCAGAGTTTTACCCGTCCAATGCAGGCCCTCGTCTGAGGTAACAGTAAGTGTATCGAACTTATAGTTGATTAAGGTTTCCACAATCGAGCTTATAAAAGTGACATTGGCGCCCAATAATTTATTTCGCCTATTAATTTTTTTCGCCACCATGCCACCAATGCCGACACTAGAAACATTCAGGAAGTAACAATGCTCCGTCTCATGTTCAGCGTTTTGATACCGGAGAGTACCCACGTCTACGTTGCAGACACAGCCCTGCTTAATCTGAGAGACAAGTTCAGCCGCACTGCCTTTGGAGGCAAGTGATTTAACGAAGTCATTTGCAGTTCCGCGCGCAAGAACACCGATCGCCGGGATAATTAAATCGGCGTTTTCTCTTTTTGCGCTGAGGCATCCATTGCTTACCTCATGCAGCGTCCCATCGCCACCCACCGCAACCAGATAATCATATTCGCCACAGGCCGCACGAGCCAACTCGACAGAATGACCGGCATATAAGGATTCGTAAACTTTCACTTGGGCGAACAGACCACTGCTTTCAATCGTGGCGACATCTTTTGCTAATACTTTGCATGTCTCTGGCGAAGCCTTAGCGATTAAGGCAATTTTCAGTTCACTCAATGCCTTGCTCATATTGCTTCACATTTTCAGGAATCGAAACCTGCGCCAGCTTGCTGCTAACCCAAACATGGCAAGTGGGAAGCTCTTCAAAAGGGGCCTTTATACGTGAAGCCATGACGCCAACCAGCGAAGGAAATCCTTCTGAGCGGTCGAACATTACCGTTTCACAGTGAGCGCAACGTTCTCTCTTGGTTTCTGTACCGGCATCAGTAGTAAATTGATTCACCAGCAGGCTTCCAGATATCTCTGAAGATTTCAGTTTAAAAAAAGCAATCGTGGAAAAGTCGTTGGAGGTCGCTTGCCTGCAGTCGGCGCAGTGGCAGGTAAGCTGAAGGAGTGGCTCTTCTTTTGCGACAAAGGTGACCTTCCCACAGTCACACTGTGCTGACAACTCAATCGTCATTCAAGAATTCTCTAAAAGGGCAGGCATAGAACTGTCTTTACCCAAGGGGGATTCGTGCTCCTGCGCAGAGACAGCGAGATCATAACGCACCGTACACTAGAGCCATCTGCCGGACGGCGATTGCATTCACCACCCGACAGATCTCAAACCAGCCGCTTTTTAGCAGCCACATTGGGCATTAATTAATACGTCAAATTCCAAATTAGTGTCTGATCACCGCGACCTGGTATTGTGATTGTCGCGGTCAGGGTAGATGAGCCAGCTTCAGCAGGGTTCACACCCAGTGAAATCGGACCCAGTGGTTGAATCGTATTTTGCACATCAAATTCAGTGCCCCCAATCAGCGTGGGAACTGCACCAGTAACCGCAGTAATTGAGAACGCGACAGCGCTACCGGAAGGCAAAGAGTTACCATTATGATCTGAGATGATCAAGCCAGTCAGGTTAGTCGTGGTAGCGAGAGGTAGTAGAACCGTGGAGCTCGGTACATTAAAAGTACCCACTTCCGGCGTATCTACAACGTGCGAAGACATCACAATTGTGCCCATTTTGAAGATCGTAATCGCGTCGGCATCATTTGCAGGACAAATCGCAGAGGCGTCAGTACCACTCAGGCACGGCCCATTCCAAATACCATCACCGGTGTCGTAGGTATTGGGGTCACCGGGCTCGTCCACACTGTTAACAAAAAACTCCCCGGCATCATATTGGCCATTTTCATTTTCATCCGCATAGGCTTCGGGAAGATCGTGCTCTGCAATACTGAATGTATCCGCAGTGTCATACACAGCATTACCATTAAAATCATCAAAATCTTCGGCGCCGGTCGTATGGGCGAGAATAGTCACCACACCATTCGCAGGACGTGGCGATGAACTAATCCAGGTAACGCTGCATTGCCCGCTGACTAGCGTACAGGAAGAATCGATATTGCCCGCTTCGGGTGATGCGAAGCTGATTTGAGTGCCGTCAGGTGCATCGTTACCAAAAATATCGCTGGCGATAATGCTGAACTTCACTTCAACACCGTCGATTCCCCAGCTATCGGGGTTAAAGACGTCCACCGAAAGAGATAATTTGCTTTGGACGGGCACACCGGTAGAAACAGTAATATCACCGGAACTTGCAGTGATTCCAGTGGCAGAGTGCTCCGCGATGACCTCTACAGAAGTCGCAACCGTACCACTTTGCAACACAGTGGAAACAATACCGTCATTGTCGCTGACATCGGTAATGAGTCCATCCACCAATTGAATACCACCCGCCTCGGAACTGACACTAAAATTAACTTCCTCTCCAACAATGGGTGCAGATTGTTCACCTACCAATCGGAATGTGACAATCGCGGTTTCATCTCCACCGAGCCCCGCAAGGGCCAATTGAGGTGGTGCAACCGACACTAGTTCAAGCCCAAGCACCTGGTCTGCTTCGATAGTCAATGTCACCGCAGCAGTATATGTTGAACCATCGATGGTGGCAGTAGCGGTAATTGTATCCGTTCCTGAACAACCTTCGGCCGTATAGTTTGCAGATGCCAGCCCCGAAGAAGAAATCACACTACTGCCATCAAAAGAAGCAAGACCATTGGATACACAGTCAGAGGTAAACAAAACAGTGTGATCGTCGGTCAAAGCCGTATTACTGTTATTACTGTCAACAAGGTTAATGCTTATTTGCGTTGAGCCACCCGCTTGCAAGGACGTATCTGATGCATTTGCAACTCCCTCAACAAAGGCGTCGCCCGTGCCATTGCCAATCACGGTCACAACAACAGGTGCCGACCCGGAACCATCTACAACACCACCACCTCCGGTGGGGGTTCTGGGGTCTACAGCGTCGCTGCCACCTCCTCCTCCACAGGCGACTAAGGCACTACTCAGCGCAGAGATTAATGCCAGTTTACGCAATGTGTTTACACGAGGCTTGACCTTCAACATTGTTTTTTTACTCCCTTGAGCTCGACACTGGGTCAAGCAAGTCCACAAATTTTATCGTTTTTACTCGGCGCCAATTTCCGCTGGCCGAGACACTCCCCGAAACATAGGAAGAATAAACGCCAGAATCCCAGAAGTCCACTAATGCCGGGGTCTGGACCACTAAGCCACGATTCCATCTCGTAAACTTAGATCGTGTTCTCAAAATGCCGTTCTAATGACTTGACTCCCGCGTGCCTCAGGAGCGAATCAGGCTCTGTAGCGTGGCACTAAGCAATGCCGTCTCAATCGGCTTACTTAGATGTCCGTCCATACCCGCCTCTGTACATTCTGCAACCAAATAGGGCAATACATGGGCAGTTAAGGCAAAAATAGCGACACTGGCGTGCTTATGCTCCTTTTCCCACGCTCGAATTTGGCGGGTGGCAGACAAACCATCCAGCACTGGCATCTCGCAGTCCATAAAGACCACATCGTAGCGACCCACCTCTGCCGTAACAGCCTCAAGCGCCTGCTGCCCATTTTCCACCATGTCCGCTTCAATCCCCGCTCGTTTAAGCAAACCCTCTATAACCATTCGGTTAACGCTGTTGTCTTCGGCAACCAGCACCTTTAATTCATTGACTTGCTTCCCCTTGCTCACAACGGCATCCAGTGATGGCGCAAGCGGGGGGTTGTCGGGGCACACTAAGGGCAGGGTAAAATAAAAATGAGACCCCTGTCCCAGGGTGCTTTCAACGCTGAGTTCACCGTGCATAATTTTGACCAAGCCTTGGCAGACACACAAACCCAGGCCCGTACCGCCAAACTTTCGGGTGATGCTTTCGTCTGCCTGCACAAAGGGGTCAAACAAATGTTCTATTTTATCCGCCGCAATGCCAATGCCGGTATCTCTCACGGAAAAAACGAGCTGCTGCTCATCATCAAGGGTAATGGACAATGAGACCTGCCCTTCCCGGGTAAATTTGAAGGCGTTAGACAGTAGATTGCCAACCAACTGTTGCAGACGGGCGGGGTCTGTCTCAATGACCTCAGGCACCTCGTCAGAGATCGAAAGTTCCAGCTGAACACCGGGGGTGGGGGCCAATTTAAACGGCAAGACGATACTATTAACCAA
>CAJWCA010000218.1 GCA_913020395.1 uncultured Cellvibrionales bacterium
CTTGATCCCCAGTTTTCGCTCCAATCTACGAGGTTCACAGACCTTTTTTGTTCAGGGTTTAAAAACTGCCCATTATTACTGGAAATTCGTTGAGTTAATTCCCATAGAGCGTTCCTATTTGAATCATATTGCAGAAGTGAATCTGCCTTCTCTGCCTGAACCCATCGAAGCTCAGAGTGTTCATTTGATAGTATTTCACGGTCGGTGGTGCTTGCGGCAAAGGAAAATTCGGGAATGACATAATCAACATCAATCCAGTTTTTGTAGCCCTGATAGTGTATTTTAGGAATAGTGCACATGCTCTCCAACTGGATCCAGGTGTGAGAATACAATCCGGTCTCTTCAAACAATTCTCGTCGAGCTGCCTCTAAAGGCGTTTCGGTATTTTCGCCACCACCGGAAATTGCCTGCCAACGACCGTCATCCGCCCGCTTTCCGATGAGTACCAGAAGCTCACCTTTTTCGAATCGGTGCGGGAAAACAATAACCTGGAATGGTGCTCTCATGATCGGCCTTGATATCGTTAATAATATGGCTCGTTTCGGGGACATGCCCTGAATAGTTTCAGCGCGAACCATCTCTTCCTTGGGTAAAGCTAATATATTACGAATATCATATACCGCATGGAGTTAAATAAACAGCTAGTCGCGCCTGCACCTTTTGCGCTTGTTATAGAGGCAGGATAGGTCAATTCACCTTCATACATTCCGTTAAATCACGCGACACTACCAATTCCCCATTTTCACGCTTAATATGGAGGACTCCCTGCTCTTTATTGGAAGTTAATATGTCTTTTCGCATCTTTTGGATATCAGCACTGTTGATTGTTAGTCTGTCTGCCGCCTGCCGGGCATCAGAGGAAAGCACGCCGCTCGTTCTCATTTCCCTCGATGGCTTCCGCTTCGATTACATTGAAAAACACGATGCAAAAAACATACAAGCCATCGCCCAGCAGGGAGTGAGAGCCGAACGAATGCAGCCAAGCTACCCTTCGAAGACATTTCCCAACCACATCACCCTGGTTACCGGGATGTACCCCAGCCGTCACGGTTTGGTACACAATAGTTTCTATGACCCTGACCTGAAGGATGTCTATAAAATGGGCAAGGCCAAGCAGCAGCCCCTGTGGCTTCAGGGCACGCCAATATGGATCTACGCCGAAAAAAACAATCTTCGTAGCGCCACCTATTTTTGGCCGGAATCAGATGCCAAGATTGACGGCCTGTTGCCGAGCTATTACTTCCCTTACAATAAGTCCACTCCCTATCAGGATAGGATTGATGAAATGATTCGCTGGTTAAAGCTACCAGAAGAGCAAAGACCAAGGTTTGTTACCGGTTATTTTTCTCTGGTTGATAGCAAAGGCCATGATTTTGGACCAAACTCACCACAAGTTAAAAGGTCGGTAAAAATTGTCGATGAGTTCATCGGGCAGCTAAAGAGGCGCATCGACACTGAACTGGACATGGACGTTAATCTTGTTCTGGTTTCCGACCATGGCATGGCCAAAGTGGATACACGCAAAAAGATTAATTGGGAAGTACTTAAGGGAACAGAAGGCTTTAAGGTCATTAATGGTAGTACACAATTAATGCTTTATGCAAAAGAAGGTGTTGGCAATCAGGACATTGTAAATACCGTAAATTCTCTGAATCAGCAGAGTCGAGGTAAGTTTGAGGCTTTTGCCAAAGATCAACTGCCGGCTAAACTTCACTATCAGGGCAATGCTCGAATCGCTGATATCATTGTGGAAACGCACCCTCCCTTCATGTTCTCTGATGCCCGCCACCTGAGGAACAAAACCAATGGCATGCACGGGTATGACCCCTACAAATTTCCTGAAATGGGAGCCATCTTTATTGCTAATGGCCCTGCTTTTAAGCAAGGGTTAACCATCCCTTCCTTTGAGAACATCCATGTTTTCCCACTACTGGCAACGGTGTTGGGCATTCCGATCCCACAGAACATTGATGGTCGAGTGGAGGTATTGGAGCCTATTCTCAAGTAGTTTAAAGCCCGCATTTGGTTTGGAGTGAGTTGCCGGCGATTTACAATCCTTTATTTAGCTTAATTTTTAGTTCCTCAGGCAAATGAATATTGGCGAGTGTAAGAATACCTTCTGGACCGGACTCAACCCATTTAATTAGCGCTTGATCATCGCCGTTTGATTCTTTGACTAGCCACAGTGCAACGGTAAGCGCTCCCCATTTTTTGTGAAAAGGCCCCATAGCCAAACCTTGCATGAGAACCTCGGCCTCTTCGCCTGAAGCCTGTTTCAAACCCAGCATTCTATCAACAAATGCGACTTCGAGCCCTCTCAATGTCTTTTGAGCATGCTGGGTAATTCGACCGTTTTCATCTTTCCATTTATTTGATATCGAACGATAATGGCCAAAACCTTCTTTGTACGAGACCGTCAGTGCTCTTTCAAAAGGATTAGCTAAAGGATAAGGATTCACCTCACTCCAACGATGTTGCAGTAAATGAGTGAACTCATGAGCAAATATTCTATCTATTCTATCTTGATTCGTGTTGTCGTTTGCACGGCCATAAGAACGCACAAAGACACTCACATTAAAAAAGATTGTTGAGGGAAATTTTTCTGTATAGGTATATGCGTCGCGGGCTCCGCTATTTCCAACCACGACTGACACATTCCTGGGAACGTCTATTTTTGTATACGGCACTGAAATTTGATCGAGCTGGCTTTCCCAAACACTCAACCTACTGGCAATTAAATCTGCCCACTCTATTTCTTCTGTAGTCAGTTTCTTCTCTTTCTTTAGCGTTGACTCTTGTTGTGGGGTATCGAATTGAGAATCATATTCAGCCCAGAATTTTGTAAGGTGACCGTTCTTATCTACTCCATACTGTAAACTGACTTTATTTTCATCTGCCCAGACTACTGAGGACAACACAAACAAAGCCAGTAGCAGCAACTTAAACTGTTTCATTTTTACTTTCTTCCCTGATTTGCCTATCTATGACATAGGCGTTACCGCCACGACTTCCGAACTGGTGTTTCTAGATTGGTTCAAAAACGACCACCGGAATCTGACGTTCTGTACGCGCCTGATAAACAGTGTAGGGCGCGTAATAATCTACCATGGTATTCCAGAGTGCCTCTCGCTCCTCGCCCTCAACAATGCGAGCCTTAACATTATATTCATTGTTGGCGACCTTGATGTGGGCCGAGGAGTTGGCCTCCAGGTTCAGGAACCAGGCGGGATGCGCGGGGGCTCCACCTTTAGAGGCGATAACGCAGAAACCTCCCCCATCAGTGGGTCGATAAATCAACGGGATAATGAGTTTTTTACCAGACTTACGGCCCGTTGTGGTCAGCAACAGTGTGGTCAGCATGCCTTCACCACCCCCTAAGCTTGCATCCCAAAGGTGCCCTGCTTCGCCGTCTTTCAGATACAGTGTAATATGCTCTTTGATCCAGGGTGGTAATGAATCAGGAAGCTGAATATCTGTCATGATACCTCCAGTTTAAGTCTGTATTAATCTTGTATGGGTAGACACGTCCCTACGCTCTATTGGGCCAGGAACCCTTTGAGAGCAGCGACTGTCGCCAGGGGGTCCTCTTCTTGAGGCACATGCCCCAGCTCATCAAAAAGGACCAGCTTACTCCCAGCAATATCTTTATGGAAGCGCTTGCCATATTCAAAGGGAATAAGTTTATCAAGTGCGCCCCAAAGAATCAGTGTGGGTTGCTTGATCTGTGGGACTTTCTGCGCCATTACTCCCGGTTGTGTTTGGCGAAACCGTTCAACCAAAGCCTGTCGGTTGCCCGCTCGAGAGGTAAGGTCAAAGTAGCGATCCACTAATTCGGGGGTGACAAGTGATGGATTGCCGTACACATTTTTAAGGCTACCCTCTATGACACCTCTTGGTAACACGTACTTCATTAAGGTGTTTAACACAGGGAATGTCGCAATTCTAAATCCAATAGGCATAGACTGTGCTTCAAAAGGATATCCACTTGAATCTACCAGTATCAGTTGGGTAACCTGGTCTGGGTGCCGTAAGGCGGTGGCCCATGCGATATACCCACCCAATGAATTACCTGCCAAGATGTATTGATCGACTTGAAGCTTTCTTAATACACCGGCCACCAACTGGGAATAATACTCGATTGTGTAATTACTATCTGGAGTGGGTCCTGTGAGACCAAAGGCCGGCAAGTCGAAACGTATGACACGGTGATCCTTTTTGAGCACATCTACCCAGCCATCCCAGGTGTGTAATGAGGAACTTGTGCCGTGTAGCAAAACAATAGGAGTCGGATCATCACGGAGACCTTCATCTAACAGGTGAACCTGCATGCCATCAATTTCAATGAATTGCGAAGCTGGTTTCGCCCACCGTGACTTCAGTTGCTCGACAGAGCGATCCGGCACCCAGTTGATTGCGCTAAATGTGATCGCACCCAAAAATGCAATTAACAACGATCCACCGATTAATTTAAAGACAAGTTTCATAGAGTACTCTAAAGTTTATTTTTCTTGAACTGCTGAATATTCCTCTGTATAGAGGGCGCGAGCGCTAATGTTCATTACCACGTTTGTAGTTGCCTGTTAACCTGGCCATTAACTGTTGCTGTTCAGAGAAATCAGATTCTTCAAGCTGCATCGCAAACCTGACCCCTCTCCCTTTTCGCAACTTTGTAGCAACTTTTCCATTGTGCTTAATTTCTAACTCTTCTTTTTTATTGCTCGAGAAAGTAAAACCCAAATCACCTTCACGTAAATCATTCATTCTTCTTGCCTCCTAATTACAGAGCCCGCAGTGTCGCCAAAGCCTATCGGTTAATATATTCTACGGCTCTGTTCCTGAAAAAATCATCTTCTACCAACTTGCTTATTTTTCCAGGTGTTATATTGAAATTAACATAACCAACAGCCTCCAGGGGCATCCTTATCCACCAGGCAAGAACAAAAGTTGCCGCAAAGCTATGAGTAGAAAGGACCGAGACATCTCCCCATTCAACATTATCCAGGTAGGCATATATTCTACCCGCAAATTCACGTTTCGTTTCAGCACCTTCCACTATTCTGTGATCTAAACGATTTATACCATCTTCTGGACAAATTCTATCGTTTAACCAAGATTGATGTTTACCCTCTGCAGCGCCAAAGCACATTTCACGTAAATTGTCGCTTGCCAGTACCTTTGCGCCTGTGGTTTTTGAGATCTCTTTCGCTGTGCTTAAGGCTCGCTTTAGCGAGGAAGAGTATATCGTTTCGATTTGTACGTCCTTTGGTAGCCTCTCTGCAATCAACCTTGCATCAGCTAACCCTTTTTCGGTCAGTTCGGAGTCATGCCAGCCTCCAACCACGTTATCCAGATGGTGTGTGGCTTCCGTATGTGAAACAACATATAACGTTTTCATTCTGGGTAACCCGTAGAGTCTAACCTGGAAGATTTTGACTTGTCTGTATTAAATTATTCAACCAACTGTCCCCTTTCTAGAAAAATAACGTCTAGTTCTTTTGAAAGTGGCTCCACCAAATTTTTGTGTTTTTTATTTAAAAAGGGATAAAGAGTGCTTGTTCCTACATTGGCCACTTTAACAATGGCGACATTCAAGCCCAGCTTTTCTGCCAGGAATTTAACGGTTGCAGTAAAACCCACCCAATAGTCTACCCTTCCCGCCGCGAGGGTTTTTATACCCAGGTCGGGTTTTAAAAAGGAAACCAGTGTGGCATCCGCTTGTTTCGCGACGAGTAGTTTTGCAATTGATGTGCCCCGGAGATAACCTACTTTTGCCCCTTCAGAGAACATGTTCTCAGGGAGAGGCGCATGCAAATGCCCAATGTGGCGCCACACAGACACCGAAGAACGCCCAACCGGTGTATCTATTAACACCACCTTGCTAGCGTCATTGGAGTCAGCGAAATCTTTTTTTCGAGCGCAACTGCCGTCTAACATGTCACTTTTTTGAAGTTCTGCCCGCTCACGCTGCGTATTGATGTATGTCATTGCAAAGTCATACCCCAAACTGTCAAAAGCTTTAGTATAAATATCTAACAGTGTCTGCCACTGTGGCAGAGAGGATGGTATTCCACAGGAGAAGGTAATCAACGGTCTTGGAGACGCCCAGGCGCTCTGGTTTAGGCACAGCGCAAAACCCAGAAAGGCGAAAAATATTGATAGGCGTATCTGTCGCATGAAGTAAGGTCTTTTTAGACTCAAAGCTTTGAATAACTTACACTGACCGACTAACTGGGTCAGTGCCGACAATACTATGGATAAAGGGGGGATGTCACCTTTAAGCCGAGTGACGGGTTATTTGTGCTCGATAGTGGCTTGCTCTATGTCCAGAGTCATAAAAGTGCTGTAGGGATCCAGTGTATAAACCCCAAAAGGGCCACATTCCCTGAAGCCAAATCGCTTATAGAGCATTTGAACCGGCAAAAAAGCCTCATGAGTACCGGTCTCTAGGCTAACTTGCTTATACCCTCGTTTCGCCGCTTCTGCCAAAATGACTTGTAACACTTGACTGCCAACGCCTTTTTGTAAAAACGCTTTCGCTGTTCGCATCGACTTAATCTCAGCCTGGCCTGCATTGAGCTCTTTAAGCCCACCGCAACCCGCTAAGCTGCCACCTACTCGGGCGCTCCAAATCGTGAGTGAGGGTTCATTTAGGCTACTTATGTCTAATGCGTGAATGCTTTCTGCAGGCGAATAAGCAAACATCTCCTGATGGTGCTCTTGAAGTAGTTCTATAACCAGGCCATCTTTTAGGTTATCAATTTTAATATCTATCTTTTCCACTTAATGGTCCTTATAACGCCCTATTTCCGACCAGGCTCAAATGCGTCGTATCTTGGCAGGCGAACATCCAACTCTTCCCAGTTGGCTTTTGAGGAGACAAAATTATGGGAAATTGGTCTTTCTGCAATATCTGAGTCGAGAATACCCAGCCTTATCCTATAGCGGCCAGGATCTTGTTTGTTGGAACTGTAAACGGGAGACCCACAACTAGAACAGAAGTGCCTTATACGACCGGGTTTAAAAGAAAATTCAGTCAGACACTCTTTACCTGAAGAGAATTCAAAATCACTGGCGTTTATGAAACCGTTCGTGGCATAGGCTGTACCACTATTTTTTCTGCACAGAGAACAGTGGCAGTGAATGATATCGCTGATTTTACCTTTGATTGTGATTTGCACGTTTCCACACAAACATTTTCCAATATACATAGTTTGATTCTTTCTTCACCTGAAGGGCTATAAATCACAACAGTATCATACACATTGCAATTTATATAACCACTTATATAATTGCACTATGAAACAGACACTCGGTACACAACTCAGACACCTTCTGGAACTACTCGACGGGGCCGTGCAGGACGCATACACACAGGCTGGACTGGCCTATCGACCACGATACACGCCGGTGATGAGAGCAATAAATGAACATGAGCCCTCGACCATTGGTGAAATAGCCATTAGTGCGGCGATCTCACAGCCCTCGGCCACTCAAACTGTCGCGCTTATGATTAAGGAGGGGCTGCTTTCCTCCACATCAGGCCCCGGCGATGGACGTCAACGTTTAATCAGCTTCGATGAAAAAGGCCGAGAGCTTTTACCCCATTTGCAAACCTGCTGGAAAGCCACTGGAGTGGCTGCGGGAGACTTGGACGATGAGCTCTCCTCCCCTCTCTCTACAACATTGGCGGAGGCCATTGCTGCGCTAGAGGAAAAATCATTTGCTCAACGTATTGCCGACGCGAGAGCAAAGCTGCTCGAAGAAATAATTGAAAACCAGGAATCCTAAGGGTTAATAACAAAGAAAAACTTTTCTAACGGCCGGGACCAGAAAGGACTGACCC
>CAJWCA010000219.1 GCA_913020395.1 uncultured Cellvibrionales bacterium
TTGTTCAAGGTGTTGTTGACTGTACCCACCAATGGTTTGTCGGTGGGTTTTGGCGGCGCACAAACTGGAAACTCAACAAAATCTATCAAACGCTCAAACTCATAACCCGGCCAGTTACCCCGGCCAAAACATATCTGTGCGTCCACTCCCTGCATTAAATTGACGGAGCTGTCTGCCAGGGGTTTTGTCACAATAATTTCGATATCAATAAATGAATACGTGCGGCAAAAATCTCCCAGGCGGTGAGCCAGCCAGCGGGCATTGAAGGCCGCGTCTACCGCGAGCACCAGTCGTTGAATGGCTTGTGATGTGGCAGGGCGTATCTGAGTGGTGGCCTTGCCAATGAGTGCAAGTGCGACCGACACCTCTTCGAAATAACGCTGACCCGCATCGGTCAGCTCCAGTCCCCGGCTATTACGCTCGAACAAAGTCAATCTCAGGTTGTCCTCAAGTTGACGAATCTGGCGGCTGACGGCGGCTTGAGTCAGGTTCAGTTCCTTGGCCGCGCGGGTGACTGAGAGATGCCTGGAGGCCACATCGAAAGTGTGAAGTAATTTCAAGGGAGGCAGTAGGGGAGAGTCTTGAACTGGCATAACGTTAGGTTAACCCTGGGGTCGTTGGTATTACCACAGGTTAAGGCTGACATACCAAAATATCAATAGGCCCGGACTTGCCGCACTGATAGCCTGTCTGCCTGACCTGTTAAAGATTGGAACCATTTATGTCATCTGTAAATCGCTTTTTCCGTAAACCCGAGGGCTTTCGATATCACGGGAGTGCTCTGGCCTATGCCGTATCGGCCTATATTCTGGGGTTTGCAGGTTTGTTCTTCGCGAGCGGGCTGGGCTTGGCCTTGAGCACGTTGTTACTGGCACACGGCATGATTATCGCCGCCTATATGATTCATGAAGCGGCCCACAATACGGTGTTTAAAGACAATGCTCATAATGCTCGTTTGGGCGAATATTTAAGCTGGATGTGCGGGTCGGCCTATGGCACCTATGAAGATATGCGCTTCAAGCATTTCAGGCACCATGTCGACAATGACGATGTTGTCTGGTTTGACTATGAGATCTTCTTCGCTCGGTACCCGCGTGTATTAAAGCTGGTCCAAGGCCTGGAGTGGTTTTACATTCCAGCTCACGAATTTATCATGCACGGCATTATGATTTTGAGCGCCTATGTCATACCTCAGCGCCGAGAGCAGCGCACAAGAAATCTGACCGTGATTTGTGTGAGAGGCGGCTTGTTTCTCGCATTGCTCGTGTGGGCGCCCGGGGTGGCATGCCTCTACGCGTTAGCCTATCATGATGATGACCGTCCTGCGTTTTATGGACAGTATTCAGCACGACTACGGTTTCAACACGACCCTCTACAGCGAAGAACCCGCGCCGCGAAAGGGTCAGCGAGATTGGGAGAACGAGCACACATTTAGCAATCCACAGGTGGCCCGAGACAGTGTTTTGAATTGGCTGACACTGAATTTTGGCTGGCACAATGCCCATCATGTTAAACCAACAACTCCCTGGTATCAGTTGCCCCAGGTACATAAGGACGTTTTTGGTGATCCCGCTGATTTGTGTGTGCCGTTTAGCCAGCAATTAAAAATCTTCCACCGGTATCGTGTTGTCCGGGTGATTCAGGAAGGGGGAGACCTGGACGACCAGCCAGAAGCCCATGCCGAGGGGAGGGAGTTTCTTGAGGCGGCGAAGGTGGGTAAGGTTTACGGGGGCAATGCCGCTTCATTTTTAACGTCTTTCTGATTTTAAGCAAAATCGGTACGGATCTTGCGATAACACTGTTTTATCGAAGTAGAGCGTCAAGAATCCGTACTTATGGCATCATCATCTTTCAGTTTTAGTAATTTTGACCGTCAAAATGCTGTAGCCAATGTCCGCACTCTGGCGCATGGCAATCTGGGCATACCCATATTCCTGCTGATGTTGTTGGGCATGCTGACCTTGCCTGTCCCGGCCTTTCTGCTCGACATCTTCTTTTCCTTCAATATTGCCCTGTCTATCGTAGTGTTGTTAGTGGGCATTTACACTTTGCGACCTTTGGATTTTGCGGTCTTCCCGACCATTTTGCTGGTGGCAACCTTATTGCGTCTGGCGCTGAATGTGGCTTCTACCCGTATTGTCCTGCTGGAAGGGCATGCGGGTGGCGATGCGGCGGGCAAAGTGATTCAGGCCTTTGGCGAAGTGGTGATTGGCGGCAACTACGCGGTGGGTTTGGTTGTTTTCCTGATCTTAATGATTATCAACTTTGTCGTTGTGACCAAGGGTGCAGGGCGAATATCGGAAGTGAGTGCTCGATTTACCCTCGACGCCATGCCCGGTAAACAAATGGCGATTGACGCGGACTTGAATGCCGGGCTCATCGATCAGGACCAGGCCAGAACCCGACGTGAAGATGTGGCCAACGAGGCCGATTTCTACGGTGCGATGGACGGTGCATCAAAGTTTGTCCGGGGTGACGCCATTGCCGGCATCATGATTCTTGTCATCAATATCATTGGTGGATTATCCGTGGGCATGGTGCAGCACGAACTGGAGTTTAGTGATGCGCTTGAGAAATATATTCTGCTGACCATTGGTGATGGTCTGGTCGCCCAGATTCCGTCACTGATGTTGTCGACCTCTGCGGCCATTATGGTCACAAGGGCAAACAGTAGCGAAGGGTTGAGCTCCCAGGTTTTTACCCAGATGTTCGACTCGCCCAAAGCCCTTGCCGTGACAGCCTTCATTCTGTTTTTGATGGGCTCAATTCCCGGAATGCCCCATGTATCCTTCTTGGGGCTGGCGACGGCGGCTGGTGGTCTGGCTTATTATATTCACCGTCGTAAATCTCAGGGCACACTAGTGACTGACCCAGGGGCTGGTGCCTCGGCGGCTCCCGCCGGAGCTCCCAGGACGGCTGCGGCGCCAGGAGCCACCATCGATCCCAATGCGCCCGCGGCTTTACCCCCTGCGCAAGAGACGCCAGATATTAGCTGGGACGATGTACAAGCCGTCGATATGATTGGCCTGGAAGTGGGGTATCGACTGATTCCCATGGTCGACAAAGCCCAGGGTGGCGAGCTGCTCAGTCGCATTAAAGGTGTGCGAAAGAAACTCTCTCAGGAAATTGGTTTTCTGGTGCCCTCCGTGCACATTCGAGACAATTTAGACCTGCTGCCTAATGCCTACCGGATTACCCTAATGGGGGTGCCCGTGGGTGAGGCCGAGGTGCAGCCCGATCGCGAGCTGGCAATTAATCCAGGGCAAGTCTTTGGAAAGCTGGAGGGTATTGAAACAAAAGACCCGGCCTTTGGTCTTGATGCTGTGTGGATTGAGACTAGCAAAAAAGATCACGCCCAGACCTTGGGTTATACCGTGGTTGATGCCAGCACGGTGGTCGCCACCCATTTAAATCAAATTTTGCAAAAACACACCCATGAACTCATCGGTCATGAAGATGTTCAGACACTGCTCGATAAGTTGGCTGAAAAGTCGCCAAAACTGGTAGAGGGTTTGGTGCCGGGTACGGTGACTTTGAATATTCTGTTAAAGGTTCTGCAAAGCCTGCTGAGTGAGCAGGTCCCCGTGCGTGATATGCGCTCGATCGCCGAAGCTTTGGCGGCTCACCCTGAAAAGAGTCAAGATCCCGCCGGTTTGACGGCCGTCGTACGAGTGGCACTCAGTCGTCAAATCGTTCAGGACCTTGTAGGTGCTGATGTCGACATTCCCGTGATCAGTTTAGACCCAGGCTTGGAACAGTTATTGCTTCAGTCAGTACAACAGGCACAAAAAGCTGGCGCTGGAGATGGCTCTTTTATCGAACCTTCACTGGCCGAGCGTTTGCAGCGGTCTTTGGTTGAGGCGGCTCAGAAGCAGGAAATGGCAGGCAAGACCGTTATTTTATTAGTGGCGGCGCCACTGAGAGCCATGTTGGCGAAATTTATGAGGCCCAGCATTCCAGACTTGAATGTCTTGGCCTATAACGAAATACCCGACAACAAGCAGATCACCATTGAAGCGAGTGTTGGCGGAGAATAGATTCATGCAAGAGATGATGGAGAAACACCATGCAGGTTAAACGGTTTGTAGCAGCGGACATGCGCAGAGCTCTGGAACTGGTACGCCAGGAGATGGGGCCGGACGCAGTGATTTTGTCCAGTCAGCGACACCCAAAAGGTGTCGAATTGCTAACAACGCTGGAAGAGCTGCCCCGAGTGCCTGAAGAGAGCCTGGGCATGGTGCCCTCTGACGATCGGTCCGTGGGAGATGAGTCTCCGATGGCGAGCGATGCCGCCTGGGGTGATCAGGCCGCCGTCAACGATGCCGTTAAAGCGCATTTTGACGCTCAGGATAAAGGTGTTTCGCCACTGGGCGACGGGGCGGCAGAGCAAACGCCGTTTCAATCCGCATTTGGTGGCAGAAGTTCACAGCAATTGGCCGAGGAAATCGAACAGGCGCGAGAGCGTATGTTCACTGCCCGAAAGGCAGAGGCCGCTCAGGAGGAGGGCGTATCCGTCTCTTTTTCCAGTCAGCTGCAGCAGGCGTCGGCTAAGACCGCCGCACCCACTCCAGCGGCTAAACCTGCAGCGGCATATCAACCAACACCTCGGGCGCAGGCAGTCGACGACTCGCAGCCCGGTGATTCTCAAGAAGGTGCCCTGCAATCCTTGCAGGAAGAGCTCGCCAGTATGAGAAGTCTCTTACACGAGCAGCTGGGTCGCATGAGTTATGGTCATATGGCCAGCCATTCTCCAGTACAGGCGAAACTTTGGCGCCGTTTCAGTCGCATGGGGTTGACGCCTCAGTGTGCAGAATCGGTGTTAAATGCCGTTTCAAGCAAAGATTACCAAACCGCAGCCGAGGCCTGGCCTGCGGCGATGGCGGCGCTCTCCCATCAAATGCCCACCCTGTCCCGGGATGTTGCCGATGAAGGGGGAATTATCGCTCTGGTCGGACCAACAGGCGCGGGCAAAACCACCACCATTGGCAAGTTGGCTGCACGGTATGTGTTAAAACACGGTGCGGATCAGGTGGCGTTGATCACAACAGATACTCATCGCCTCGCCGCGCACGATCAGCTTCGCTCTCTCGGGCGCATTCTGAGTGTTGATGTGAAGGTGGTGAACGACCATCAGGAACTTCCCGCTGCTATAGACAGTGTGTCCCACTGTTCTCTTGTATTGATTGATACTGCCGGCTTCCGCCACGGGGACCCTTTGCTGACTCAGCAGCTCAATGGCCTGGCACAGCACCGCGCAATCAACAGCTATCTGGTATTGCCCTGTAATAGCCAGATGCAGATGATGAAGGCCTCACTGAGTGCCTATGAAAAAGCGAACCTGAAAGGCTGTATTTTGACCAAGCTCGACGAGACCACCAGCCTCGGTGAGGCGATCGGCGTATTGTCAGAAAGCCGTTTGCCCCTGGCATACACGACGGACGGGCAGCACATTCCCAATGACATCGACGTGGCGCGTGCACACGCTCTGGTGACCAGAGCGGTATCGCTTAGCAAACAAACCCCACTTAATGAACAGCGTTCTGCAGATGATTTTGGCAGTGTGAGCCTAACCGTGCCACAATCAACTCTGGGTAGAACCGCAGAGCATCTATAATGGAGTCACACGACAGGATCGTGTGCAGAATTTGCTTTGACTCAGTCCGTTTTTATAAAGTTGTAGAATTGGGGTACGCATGAATCATACTCGACCCGTCCAGGTCATAGCCGTCACCGGTGGTAAAGGCGGTGTAGGAAAGAGCAATCTCTCCGTCAATCTCAGTGTTGCTCTGGCTCAGATGCAGCGCAGAGTGGTGCTGATGGATGCCGATTTAGGATTGGCAAATATTGATGTACTGCTTGGCATTAAAGCCCAGTTTAATTTGTCGGATGTCTTGTCCGGGGAAAAAAGCTTGAGAGAAGTGATGGTGCAGGGGCCCAGTGGCGTCAAAATTGTGCCGGCCTCTTCAGGTGTGCAACAAATGACCACTCTCAATGCCCAACAACATGCGGCGTTAATCCATGCCTTTAGTGATCTCAGTGAACAGTTAGACGTGTTGGTTGTGGATACCGCAGCCGGTATTTCTGACACGGTCGTGAGTTTTGTTCGGGCCGCCAATGAGGTCGTGGTTGTCGTGTGTGATGAGCCCTCGTCTATTACCGATGCCTATGCCCTGATTAAACTACTGAACAAAGAACACGGCATGATGCGTTTTCGGGTGGTTGCAAACATGACTCGCACACCCAATGAAGGGCAAAACCTTTACGCAAAACTGAATCTTGTCTGCGAGCGTTTTCTGGATGTGGCACTCCAATATGTTGGTCATATTCCCTTTGATGAAAATGTTCGCAGTGCGGTACAAAAACAAAAGGCGCTGTTGGAATTCGCGCCCAGTTCCAAGGCGGCGATTGCGCTTAAATCTCTGGCCAAAAAAGTTGACGAATGGCCGTTACCACGTAACCCAAAAGGACATTTGGAGTTCTTTGTAGAGAGATTATTGCAGTCAGCTAACGCGGGAATGTGAGATGGCTGTGGCGGATAATTTAGCGATGTATGAAGACACAGAACCTGCGCCCCCCCAAATCAAAGTGGAAGACTATGCGCCTCTGGTAAAACGTATTGCCCATCACATGATGATGAGAATGCCGGCCAGTGTACAGGTTGAAGACTTGATTCAGGCGGGAATGGTCGGTTTGTTAGAGGCCGCCGGGAAATACGATGCGACCAAGGGTGCCAGTTTTGAAACCTATGCCGGCATCCGTATTCGCGGATCCATTGTCGATGAAATGCGGCGTGGAGATTGGGCGCCTCGTTCGGTGCATAGAAATTCGCGCCGGGTTGCCGAAGCCATTAAGGTCGTTGAGTCAAGAACAGGGCGAGATGCCCGTGATCAGGATGTCGCCCGAGAGCTGGATGTTCCTCTGGATGCCTATTACTCTATGCTGCAAGATGCCAATAGCAGCCGCTTGTTCAGCTACGAAGAAGATTTTGGCGACGAAGATAATCAAGGAGGGCAATCTTCTATCAGCATGGCTTTTCTTGGGCCATTAGAAGGTTTACAGCGAGATTCATTAAAGCAATCCCTCGCGCAGGCGATAAGTCAATTGCCGGAGCGGGAAAAGTTGGTATTGGCTCTGTATTATGATGAAGAGCTCAACTTGAAAGAGATTGGCGAGATAATTGGTGTGAGTGAGTCCCGAGTGAGTCAGATCCACAGTCAATCCGCTTTGCGTTTGAGGGCTCGCCTGGCAGATTGGAAAGGGAATGATTGACCCGGGTGGTCAAACTCAGTACCGTTGCCAAATCTGTTGTGTAGATGCAGGAAAAAGGCTTGAAAAGCTCATATAATCAATAGCTTGTCTATTTAATGATCGTATTTGGCACTTTTTATGCTGAAAACTGGCTACCCTTAGATCAGCTACTAGACTCATTAGTAATCGGAATCCCACGCGGGGAAGACGGAGGTTGCATTGGATAAAAATATGAAAATCCTGATCGTTGATGATTTCTCAACGATGCGCAGGATTATTAAAAACTTGTTACGGGACCTGGGTTTTACCAATACTCAGGAGGCCGATGATGGCGTTACCGCTTTGCCTATGTTGAAAAACGGGGACTTTGACTTTTTGGTGACCGATTGGAACATGCCGGGAATGACCGGGATCGACTTGCTTAAAGCTGTGCGTGCAGATGCCAGTTTGGCCTCGTTGCCCGTCTTGATGGTAACAGCAGAAGCCAAGCGCGATCAGATCATTGAAGCTGCGCAATCTGGTGTAAATGGTTATGTCGTAAAACCATTTACCGCTCAGGCCCTCAAGGAAAAAATCG
>CAJWCA010000220.1 GCA_913020395.1 uncultured Cellvibrionales bacterium
AGGTGAATTTGTGACAAGTGGTAGCGATGATGAGTAATGCCAAATTTGACCCTTTAATTCACGCTCAAAATCGCTTGCACATTTGCGCTTTGCTAGCCGCGACAGCAGAGCTTGAATTTAAAGTATTACGTGAACAACTGGATGTCAGTGATTCTGTGCTCTCTAAAAATCTTAAGTCACTCGAAGACGCCAATTATGTGGTGTTAGCAAAAAGAACCAGCATGGGCCGTCAACATACTTGGCTGTCGTTAACGGCCCTTGGTCGTACGGCTTATGGCGGACACGTAAAAATGCTAAAGGAAATAGTTGGCGAGCAATAACACATTGATTGAAATTTTACTTATGTAATTACCCTTATTAGAAGGAAGTAGTTAGAATGAAAAGTATTCCAGCTCTAAGTCTCCTGTTACTCATTATAGCGAACAACTGTTTCGCTAAGGAGTTGTTGCCAGACTTAAAAGTAGAGAGAATTGAAGACGGTATTTATCTTCATACATCATTTGAAGAAATTACAGGATGGGGAGTTGTCGCATCAAATGGATTGGTAGTACTTGATAATAAAGATGCATATATTATTGATACGCCAATTTCTACCAAGGATACAGAAGCACTCGTAACATGGATTCGAGAACAGGGTTTTATTGTCAAGGGAAGTATTTCGACACATTTTCACGATGATAGCGCCGCAGGCATCTCATACCTTAACTCAGTATCGATTCCAACACACGCCTCAAAACTGACGAATGAATTGATCCATAAAAATGGTCAGCAACAGGCTAAATACTCTTTTGATAGTACCAGCCATTGGTTAGTTCAAGACAAAATTGAAGTGTTTTACCCTGGCGCTGGCCATACCAGAGACAATGTAGTCGTCTGGATGCCTAATCAGAAAATTCTGTTCGGCGGTTGTTTTGTAAAGTCTAGAAGTCTTGGTAATTTAAGTGATGCCGTAGTAGAAAGCTGGCCTACATCCGCTGAAAATCTACTATCTAGATATGGAACAGCAAGGCTTGTTGTTCAAGGGCATGGGAAAGTTGGTGATGTCTCATTATTAACTAAAACCCTGAATTTGGCGATTGAGGGCGTCGCTCCTAACACAGCACCCCAAGCGACCGCTAACGCATCAACTGATTGACGTGTTGCCCGACCGTTTTCACAAAGATTCGCCGATGCAGATTTTCAGGGTTCGAGCTGACTATAATACTCGGCAACATCGGCGATCTGTTGGTCGTTGAAGTCTTTGACTATCACCTTCATAACCTCACTGTGACGAGATCCATCGCGGAATGCCATTAACTGCTTTTGCAAATAGCCCTTTTGTTGCGCATTGATATTAGGCCACTGGTCGTTCACTGTTTTACCTTGCATGCCATGACATGAGATACAGCGAGCACGAATATTTTTACCCGCCTGGTTAGGTGCTTGCGCAGATGCGGTGTCGTCCTGTGTCAAGGACGCATAATAAGTCGATAACTGTACTATTTCCTCCTCAGAAAGCCCCCGTGCCGTCGCTCCCATAAGGGGATCTATGCGTTTGCCCTTTTTAAACGCTCTTAATTGATCTGCCAGATAAGTGGATTTTTGGCCTGCCAAATTGGGCCACTGGCCATTGTTAGACACGCCCTTTTCGCCATGACAGGCCGCACAGGTTTTTGTCAAGCTATCAATCGTGCTGGAAAAACTCTGGGAGCCACCCGCCATACCAACCAAAACAACAAGAATGTGTAAAACGCTTTTTCTGTGTATTTTTTTCATTGTGAACCTTTGTTTTTATTCCTGCACAGCCAATTCCCGCAACAGGGCTTTGCGATATTCTTCAACTTCCATCAAAGGGTTTTGCCGATAGTTCGCCACTTCTTCCGTTTCATAAGGGCGCCAGCCCTCTTCAACACTGTCTTCGCCAAAGGTTTTGATCATCCAATTTAAAACCTCCGCCAACTGCAAGTTATCTAGCACGGAATTTGCCGAGCCCGGTACACGTATCAGGTACTCACGACCTTTCTGTGATTTTGGGAAGTGGCCAATAAAACCCTTTATCTTTGGCACTCCCCTTCCCCCAATACCTTTCGGGGTATGACAACCTTGGCAGAACATTTGATAATTGTATTTGGCACGAACCTCGTTCATCTCGCCAGAGATGACCGGAAGGCTCGTTAACAAAGAGATAAATACAAACAAGCAACGATAGATCATTGCTCGAACGCCACACCAACAACAATGGCTGTTGAGCAGTTATACACATAACTTGTTGAGCCGAGGCACCAGTTGATGTCGTTTGACTTGTCGGAGCGATAGAGAGGGCGATCTCGTTCGTCGCGCTGACACAGGCAGGTGCCACACTGATTAACACCACAACAGTCATTGTAGGATATGACATAACTGCGCCCGTCCACCGGATTGCGGCAGGTACCAATCCAGGTAATGGTGGACATTTCAGTCCCGGGCGGACAGGAATTATAGGTGCCGCCACAGCATTGACATAAAAAACCATCAACCGCGCAATAACGCCAGTATTCACAACTCGCCGGGTCGCCCTCTTCTACCGGTCTGTCGGGCGCGCCCTGGGAGGCACGAGCCACGGGCAACAAGGGAATGCTGGCGCCGCCAACCAATGCCATACCCAGACCTTTCAACAGCCCTCGCCTGGAGCTTCTCTGAGCGACATTGCGTGCTGAACGTTCAAAAAGTGTATCGAAAAATTTCATCGGGTAATGTCCTCTACTCGTCCGACTGACCGGCGCGTTTTGCCATGTAGTCCTGAATCGAAGCAACTTTGCGCTCCTTCGCTTCAAACAAACTGTCCAGATGTTCTCTTGAGTTAATAATGCCCATCGAGGCCACATTGCCCAACTCATCAATTACGACAGCATAGGGGAGCTTTGCAACGCCATAAGTTTTACCCAATAACTCTGAGACAACATAGGGGTGATCCTGCAATCCATATTGGGCAATATAACCCTTGTGATCCAACTCCATCCCGTCGCTGGCCAGAACCAGCTTGATCCAATCCGACTCTGCCGCGGCAGCCGATTTGAGTGCTGGCAATAGCGTTTTACAAACAGGGCAATCTGGCGAAACCCAGAATAATAGCTGAGACTTTCCGTCTTTAGGCACGCCTCCCACATCGACCAGGCTGGCATCTATCGTTTGCAGCGATAGTTCCGGGGCTGTCTGCCCCACCTTTAAATTCTGGTTCACAGCCAGAGCACCCGCGGGCGCCACTCTTTCAAACAACACACCAATTTGTCGGGTCAACGCAAAAATAACAATCGACATCACGACAACCAGAACCCACAACACAATATTTGAGATCACCAGAAATTCCACAATCATTACCCTTCTAGTTGTTTAATTTTTTGTGCCGTAGCAATCAATTGACCACAGCTCAAGTACACCAAAATCAACACCAGGGCTGTCAACACTGACATCACCCAGGGCATCACTCCGGCATCTCCAATGGACAACAGGCACAAGACTGCCAGCGCCATCAACACCAAATTTCTTACAAGCAGGTGTGCACTGATTTTTGTCTCGCCATCCGGGCCGGCACAGCCACAATCCATATCGGCTTTCCCTCGCAGTAACTGCACACCCACAAGCAAAAAATAGAAAAATAAAATACTCAGCGCGGCCACGCTTCCCCATCCCCGCAATGCAGGAATGACAAGTGCCATCCCTACCATCACCTCAACCAACCCCACAACAATGGGCAAGTGTTTGGCGGCAAAGGGTGACTCAATGCCATAGGCAGTGAACACCACTTCATAATAGCCGCGCTGAGAAGACAGCAGTTTGTGAGAACCTGCGGCGACAAATAACCACAGCAGGAACAGCGCCGATGCGTTAGACAACACCCATAAATAATCCATTGTCGCTCCTCTTATGCTCGCCTAATATGATTTGTGAATGAGCAGTGGTGTTACATTGTTAAAGTCACTGACGGTTTGAATAAACTTGCCATCATTAGCAGAAAAGATATCGAGATTCATCTCTCCGTTTGTGATGACCAATTTTGGATTGTCTCCCCGTGTCACGGCCAATGAAACGGCCCAGTTAGGCACATCAATAACACGCAAGCGTTTCTGGGACTTCAAGTCAAATACCCAGACCTGACTTCCACCATGTGTCTGTGTTCCCTCGGCGCCGTCGGGTTGCATAATGATGTACAAACGGCCTTTATCATCGCGATCGGTAAGCGCCAGTCCGCCCGGGCGCCAATTGGCCGCCCGTTCTTTGTCTGACACGAGGCTCCAGGTTTCTGTATGTTTTGCAACGTCACCACTGAAATCAAAAACGTGCAGATCGCCGTGAAAGCTGGGGAAATAGGCATTGCCGTCGACGATTACCGGCCATTCAAAAACAGGCGTATCGTCTGTATCAAAGAAAGGTGCAATGCGGTGACGGGATTTTAGATTGCCATTTTTATCCAAAACCGTGCTCAACAAACCACCATTACTACAAATAGAGGTAACACTGCGCTCTCCACTTGGGTAAGTTAGAACACATCCTGGGGTGCCGATCGTTTCTACAATTTCCCGGGTCTGTAAATCAACAACGCTAAAAGACGCCGCCGGGTTGAAATTGGAAACATACAAGAACCGTTCATCTTTCGACACTGCCATGGAGTAACGCTCAGGTAAAGACTGCAAACGATCTGTAGGCCAGTCAATTTCCTTTATGACCTTCAGAGTGGTTTTGTCATAGATCACCAATACGTCAAATTTTTTGCCCCGTGAACCGCGCTCGTGGAAGGATTCAATGATGTAAAACTCCCCTCGTTTAGCAGACTGAGTGAAATTGCCCAACATACTTTTACTCAGCATGCCTTTAATGCGTTTGGGGTGGGATGTTTCAGCGATATCAAGAATCATTATCTTGCCGCCAAACATATTCCAAAAACTGGATTCGTCGACCATTACCCAATCTTCCGGATAAGTTTTAGGCAAGGTTTCAACCCGACCAATTTCCTCAATAGCCAAAGGCGGCGGAAGTTCACCTTCGCCCGCGACAGAGGAAACCGTTACACCTAATGCCAGGAACACCACCATTATTATTGTGTACAGGTCAGTGTGCTTATCTCGATGCATGTTTTAGTCTCTTTGCATGCTCCCCGCCGAATAGAGGGGGAGCCTCCTTGAATTATCTTGCTAGTGAAGCTTAGAGCCCAAGTGCCCTTTTAATCAAGCAAAATACGCTTACGACTTGGGGATAAAGACCGATTGGATGGAGGTATACTCTTCCAAACCCTCCGTCGAAAATTCAACCCCAAAGCCAGACTGCTTAACACCACCAAAAGGAACGTTCGGTTGTATTGCTGCATGGTTATTGATCCACACCGTACCGCACTCGAGGCGATTAGCCAGTTGGCTGGCCTGCTCAAGGTCACTGGACCAAACCGACCCTCCCAATCCACTGGGGTTGTTGTTGGCACGTTCAATCACTTCATCAATGTCGCTGTATTTGATGATGGGTAAAATGGGTCCAAAAGGTTCTTCGTCAACCAGGCGACAACCATCACTGACATCGGCCACCAAGGTCAGCGGAAAAAAGAAGCCGGGGCCGTCAGGCAAGCTGTCACCGGTCAGGAACCGCGCACCCTGCGCCCTGGCATCCGCCGCCAAAGCCTTCACTTTCTCTAACTGTGGAGCGTTCTGTACAGGACCAAAATCAACCCCCTCTTCCAGACCATTGCCGACAGTGAGATTTTCTGCGATGGCCTTAAGCGCACTACACATTTCCTC
Organism: uncultured Cellvibrionales bacterium; assembly: GCA_913020395.1. Classification (GTDB taxonomy): domain Bacteria; phylum Pseudomonadota; class Gammaproteobacteria; order Pseudomonadales; family Cellvibrionaceae; genus CAJWCA01. Next base: position 5,742 of record CAJWCA010000220.1, read on the forward strand.
GTAAATCGATTCATGGACATACAGGCGCTTTAATGCTGCACACGTTTGACCACTGTTGATAAAGGCGGAGGCAAAAATACCCGTTGCAATGGATGCGACATCGACGTCCGGTAAAACGATGCCCGCGTCATTCCCTCCCAACTCCAGCGTCAAACGTTTAAGGTTGCCCGCTGCGCTCTGCATGATTTTTTTACCCGTGGCCGTTGACCCGGTAAACACAATTTTATCGATGCCGGGGTGTGCCGTCATGAGAGGGCCAAGATCGTCCTGACCCGTCACGATGTTCAACACGCCGGGTGGTAAAATTTGGTTGGCCAGCTCTACAAACCGCAGTGTTGATAAAGGTGTATAAGGAGACGGCTTTATCACAACCGTATTACCACTGCGAATCGCGGGAATAACGTGCCAAATCGCAATCAACAAGGGCCAGTTCCAGGGGGTAATCGACCCAACCACACCCAGAGGCTTACGGCGCAATTCAACACGATGATTTTCGTCGTCCTGGGCAATTTTAACAGGCAACTCCAACTCCGCCGTGGCGTGACACCAGGCGACTGAACCCCCTATCTCGTATTGCGCACCAAGGCCGGCAAAACCCTGCAGCGGTTTGCCCTGCTCTTCGGTCACCATGCCCGCAAGCTCTCCGCCATGTTGCTCTATCAAGTCGGCAATTTTATGTGTGGCCGCTTTACGCTCCTCATCACTCACCTGGCTCCAGTGAGTAAAGGCCTCACGTGCAGCCTCCACAGCCTGATCCAAATGAGAGGCTTCAGCCAGAGGACAAGTGGCAACCAACTCTTCGGTCGCCGGGTTGATCACGTCAAAACGGTTTGAGGTGGCGATTCGATCACCGTTAATGATCAGTCCAAAATCGCTCATAAACTTTACTCCCAAAATATGACTGCTTGATTAAGCAATGTATTCTTATGCCCCTCTCCACCAAAAGGGTAAATCAGGGCAAGTTGTTTTATTGTTAATTAAAAATCGTAAGAGGCTGTGATTCCCACCCAGCGTGGTGGGGCATAAACCTCTTCGCTGATTCCCAACAAACCAAGGTCTAGGTTGTACAGACGATAAACTTCATCACCGCCATTTTTGACCCAGGCTGCGAGTTTCCAGTTTTCTTCTGCAGAGGTGTAGGAGATGCGAGCGTTCCAGACTAAGTAGGCATCTTCTTTAGAGATCTGCGAGTTGGTTGCCTCAATGTACTGGTCATCATTCCATACGCCATCCACTTGTACCGCCATACTGCCGTCGAGCGCTTCCCACTGATAACGAGCCAGAAGATTTGCACTCAATTTCGGAGCGTTGGGGAATTCCGTCTTCACTGTACCGCCAAAAACGTCTGGCACAGCTTCAACTTCAGAATCGATGTAGGCGAGCCCAAGCAAAAGATCCAGCCCGTCGGTGGGTGACAGGGTGAGTTCAATTTCACCTCCGCGGGAGTTCGCATCGGAATTTGTTACCTGAGGGGTTAAATTCAGCAATGAAAATGCCTGGTAATCGCTGTAGTCATAGTAGTAAACCGAGGTATTCAAACGCGCCCAGTCACTCAGGTCTGCCTTCATGCCAATCTCGTAAGACAACAACGCTTCTTCATCATGTTTCAGGTTTGCCGGGCTACCAAGTGCTACGCCACCAATAGGATCTACAGACCAGTTACCCCCTTTAATTCCACGGTTGATAGAACCGTAGATCAAGGTACCCTCTTCTGTTGTATAGTTGAGCTGCAGTCTGGCGGCGTAGTCGCTGTAGTCGATGCTATCGATGTCATCGATTGAGACCGCGGCGATATCGAAGACCTGAGCGCGTGGAGTGCCCGCTTCACTTTCTTCAAAGAATTGCGTGAAATCAATTTGTTTGTCGTCCTCAGACCAGCGAGCGCCAGCGATCAGCGTCAACTGCTCAGTGAGGTCGAATTCCACCTGGCCAAATACAGACCAATTACTGGAATCAAGGTTTGCCAGCGTTTCTTGTACCGCGGAATCCGTTGAAGTGCCTAAAATCGCCGCACCAGACACTCGCTGATAGTTGTCGGTACTCATGTCCAGATAATAGAGCCCGGTTTGCCAGCG
>CAJWCA010000221.1 GCA_913020395.1 uncultured Cellvibrionales bacterium
CTCAGGTCTTTATTGAGGTTCAGGTCTTTATATTTAATGGCTTCATAAGCCGAATCAATCTCCACTGCGAGCGCTTTATTATACAACTCGGTTCGGTGGTTATCCGTATCCAGTGTCCAGTACCTGTCTCTTATATACCAGGCCTCATCCACCCGGTCGGTGACCTCTTTCTTTAAGGTATTGGTCGCTTCAATAAATATTTTTGCTTCCTCAACGGTGACCTGGGGCGCTTCCTGAGCAGCATTTGCAGCGCACAAGAACAAAATAGTACCGCTTAAAATACAAAATTCTATCGTGCGGATGAGAACATTCATGAGGTTTCCTGAGAGTATTTTCGTTTGTTGCAAAATTCTATCCAGAAACCGTTCTATGGCCTCCGTCAGTCGAATTTTAGTACCGAATAAGATTTCTTCAAATGAGGCTATCGCCCATTAACTGGCCCCATGATAATGAAACCCATCTGGAAAAAGAGACAAAAAACTACGAATAAAGGACATTATTTAGGAGCATCGGCACAAAAGCTGGCCAGATCCTGCGTTTATTTGTCTTTTTATGCAAAAATGTCTTATTCCGGCCCTGGATTCCAGTAATAGACCATAGCGACCTGAAGGACCACCGATGACAAGATCAATGCGCAAAAAGAAAATCATCGCCGTTTTATACCCCGGCAGTGTATCACTCGATGTGGCGGGTCCACTTGAGGCTTTTTATTACGCCACCCTCATTTCAAAGGAAGAAACCGGGCTGGACAACTGCGGTTATGAAATTGAACTAGTCGCCGCTAAAGCCGGTCCCGTTGAAAGCATGTCTGGTGTTAGGCTTTTCGCAGAACGCAGCACTAAAACCGTAAAGGAGCCCTGCGATATTTTGCTGGTGCCCGGAATGAAGCCTAATGAAACTCGCTACGAAGATGACGGCTTACTACAATGGCTAAACGACCAAGCGGCTCGAAGCACACGTGTTGTGTCCGTTTGCTCCGGCGCTATTGTATTGGCTCATGCGGGTTTATTGGACGGACACAGAGTCACCACACATTGGAACTCGGGGAAAAAGCTCAGGGAAAACTTTGACAACATAGACGTAGACGACAGTAAAATTTATTGTAAATCAGGAAAAATTTATTCGTCTGCTGGGGTTACTGCAGGGATTGATCTTGCACTGTCGATCATTCAGGAAGACTTTGGTCGATCTTTAGCGCTTAAAATAGCAAAACGCATGGTTGTGTTTCTTCAACGTGCCGGCGATCAGTCTCAGTTCAGCGAATTGCTTAGTTCCCAAGGCAAGTCAAAACGTTTTACTGATCTCCTTGACTGGATTGAAGAGAACCTGTCATTGAATATCACCACTTCATTGCTAGCGGACCGCTGCGCCATGAGCGAGAGAAACTTTTCACGCAGCTTTAAAGCAGATTTAAATTATTCACCCATGCAATATGTGACCCGCAGACGATTGGAGTGGGCTCGATTATTGCTCGAAGAAGACAACCAGGCCCTGGATGCCATTGCAAAAACATCAGGTTTTGTTTCCACCGCGCGATTCTCTGCCTCTTTTAAAGAGGCGTTTCACATAACGCCGATACAATATAAAAAACGCTTTAATGCCAGAGGGTAAACATTAAACTCACTATTGGTTTACTCCAACTCACCTGTTTGATGTTTCCTCATGTGCTTGGCAGCCTTCTCACTTAACTCAAGCGCCTCAACCATTTGTTCAAAAGACTCTGGGGCTTTTCGAAACCAAGAGTGAGCCACTTTGTTTGCCGCGGATTCTTTTGCTTTACCCTCCGGGATATCGGATAGATACTCCGCTGCCCGAACGGGTGAATCCTGCGAGAGAATATTAACCAAACTTAGATACCCTTCTGTTCTTGGTTGGCTACCAAAGGGTAAACTTTCTACCCACGCAGTTACGGCCTCCGGGTCGGCACTGTACCAATTACTGAGGTTTCTCCCGGCATTTTTCATCTCCGGGTTTTCCAGAACGGCCTGAGAAACAAATTCTGCAGCCATTACAGGTTCTCTGGACTGCCAGTAGCCCAGCAATGTTGAAAACATTTTGTCTGACACGGAATTGTTTCCGTCCGACAAGTAGTCTCTCACTGCCTGCCCCGGGTTCGCCTGCCCTTTAGAAGTCCAAATGATTTTTTGTAACTTCGCTTGCACGTCGTGCTCAGGATAGGATATGAGTAACTCTTCTACCAGTCCAGGGTGTTCGCGATAGACCGATGTCAAAATTTGGTCTGTTGTCGCTTCAAATTCATTTTTCATTGACAAGGCCCAATGAAATGCGTCACTGGGAGATTCTCTGGCAAACCTGTAGGCCAAACGCGAATAAAGCTGTCTTCTCTGGGAGAGCGAAAGCCCGTCAACATAGGCAATCGCGGCAGTCATATCTTCTTTTGCCCATTGCCCTACCACACCTTGCAATGCTTTCATTGTGCCGCTTTTTTTTGCCAGTGCCTCAGCCATTGGAAGCGCCTTCAAAGGGTCTTCCTCAGCTACTTTTTGGATCGCCTGAGCTAGCAGATGGCTGTCGCCCTGCGAATAACGGGACACCAAATCCAACAAGTCAACACCTTGATTACTTGGAGCACTTCCAATTGCCATACTCATCAAACTTTGGCGTAACGAGCTATTCTCCATGGTGCTCAGGCGCTCAAACATCGCCGAAAAATCATCCTCCAGCCAACGTGTCATAACTTCAAACATCATCGACTGATCTGCGTTACCGGTATCGAGAAAGGCAAGTGCTTGTTCGAAAGCGACATCGGAGGGTAATTGAGTCAGTTTTGCCTGTAGAAGTAATCCAGGGCCTAGCTCCCCCAGCTCATCCAGCAAAGACGTTAAATAAGGAGACTCTTCAATGCCCTTCACCTTCAAAAGCCCTCGTGCGGCCTCGCTTCTTTCATTCGTGCCATCCAGTTTGTCGTAATAATTCATGGCACTCGGCAGATCTTGTTGTGCCCAGCTAAGAAGATAGGTCGACCAACTGTAAGAAAAGAGACGGTGCCCCCGTAATACAGCCATTGCCAGTTCCGGATCGATCGACAGTAAGCGCTCTATATAAATAGTAGCCTTGTAGAAGTTTCCACTCGAAATATCTTTTTGGCCGAACCCGGATATAGCTTCTATCAACTCATCTCGAGTCATCGCCTCTACCCGACTGATGGTTCTTTTTATGCCTTCAAAACCAAAGTTTATCTGTTCGTCTGGAGGTATTAAATGTGTTGAGGAAGGTTGTTTCTCGAGTGCAGAGAGATTGGTACTAGGTTTATTACTATCCGATGATTGAGCTTTCGACACTTGCCTGGAAGTGCTCTGGGGCAATGACTCGATATTAAAGTAAGGGATTATTGCCCCAACTCCTATTCCAATTCCTACTCCAATTAAAAACGTAGCCAGCACTACTATCGTCCGTGTCATATTGGTTCTCCATCATCCTGGAAGAGATTTATGCTTCTCCAACCTTAGCCAATACTCGAATTTCTTGCAACAGGCTGAATTCTGCCCATCGTTGAGCATCAACTAAGTCGTGAAGATTTATTGGAGAGGACACTTCCATCTAATAGGGGGCCAGTTTTTCCTCATACTGTGGAAGATCATCTGCAATCTCATACCAATCAACTTTGTAGTTGGTATAAACATGCCACTGCGGTTTTAAACTCGGCGATTCGTCCAGGGTTCCCAGCATGACATAGATCATATTATATGAATGCACTTCACCGTAAACCAAAGAGCTGCAACTGCCACAAAAATGAGATAGGGACCCTTCTCCCTTCTTGTAACAAATCAACTTATCCGCCCCGTTCAATACCTCAAAATCTGACTCTGTCACGCCTCCAGAGGCCGAAAACGGAGCGCCGGTCCACCTCCTACACTGTGAACAATGGCAGTAACCTGCATATATCAAGTTATCTGCAATCGAATATTCTACACTTCCACACAAACAGCGGCCTTTGATCTTTCTCATAAAACCTTTCCCCCCATATATTGATGAACTTGCCCTTTCTTCCAACGTCTCTGATGCGAATCACTCAGACGGGGCACTAAGCCTCTCTACTGGAAATTAAGTCTTCTCCGGCGGCCAGGCTTCAAATTGGGTAATGCCTTCTGGCAAAACTTCCCAACTTGCCTTTGAACCCACAAAGATGTGTTGGCCTATTTCGATGTCCGGATCACCATTCACACAACCCAGTGACACCTGCAGCACCTCACTTTTGTACACCGTGCACAGGGTAGAGCCACAGATTTTACAAAACTGTAAACCGTAGCCGTGTTCGCCGATGTAGGAGCTTAAGAGTTCCTCGCCCAACAGCCATTTAAACTCCCCGGGTTCCACAAATGCTGCGGCAGAAGCCTGTGCGTTAAACGCCTTTCGGCAACGAGAGCAATGGCAAGACTTTGCATCCCGAAGTTTGCCATCCACCTGATATTTTACAGACCCGCAAAAACACTCTCCGGTAATAGGCACTCATTCCTCCAAGACGTTTGATCACTTTGTTCTGAAAAACTTGGAAGAACCTTCTGCCAGTCCGTTAAATGCGCTGACGGCGAGATATCCATCCATAGACTTCATTATTTTCGAAAGGCCGACAAACATATCGAAAATTGATCTCGCTGGCAAACGCTATGCTGCCTCGCCAACTTTCGACGTTTACCCCATCAAACCGCCAATCTTAATATTGGGATTATTCACCTCTGGCTAGTCTCCATAATGGGATTCGACTTGAGACCAACTAAAAAACCCATTAAATATCAACAACTTAAGACTTGGCACACTACATGCAATAGTCAACTCAGAATAGTGCAATCAGATATGACAACAAGCGGCATACGCCACCGCCTACAGCCACGGAGCACCGATGGACATTAATATAAGTAGAAAAAAGAAACCCCAGACTAGGTGGGTTCTAATCATAATTCTCGCCATCAGCGTTTTGTCGGTGCTTATCAGATACCTCTGGTTGCTTGGACAAGCCGACTTTAGCATCGAGCGGAACAAGCTGGTTTTCGCAGAGGTGAAACACGGCACGTTTATCGTCTCTGTCAGGGGTAACGGCGTATTGGAACCGGACCACATTCAGTGGCTCTCGGCCGGGGTTGATGCCAAAGTCGAAAAGTTAGCGGTCAAAGCAGGCAATTTTGTCAAAGCAGGCGATCTATTGGTGGAGCTCAGTAATCCTCAGTTGTTGCAGCAGCTGGCTGAGACACGCTGGGAACTGGAAGCCAGAGAAGCGGAAGCCATTGCGAGCAATGTTGCTCAGGAAGAGGCTCTCTTAGCCCAGAAGGCTAAAGTGCTCGGCGCCAAACTCGACTATGAAAACAGCTTGCTTAAATACAATGCACAAACCGAACTCCTCACAAAAACAACTGGAACTGTTTCGAAGTTAGCTTATGAACAAACGAGACTGACCACGGAACAGCTGCGACAACGTTGGACTATCAGCACACAGCAGCGTTCAAAGATGGAAGAAAACCTGGTTGCACAAGGCAACGCGCGAATCGCAAGGTTGAATAAAACCAGAAGGAGTCTCGAAAGTATTCAACAGAAAGTCGACAACCTTCAGGTGCGAGCCTCTATCGATAGTGTCGTTCTAGACTTACCTGTAGAACTCGGTCAGCGAATTGCCATGGGCGCGAGCATTGCCAAACTCGCAGAACACAATTCCCTGATTGCCGCTTTGAAGGTGCCGGAACTACAAATTCGCGATGTTAGAAAAGGGCAGACCGTTGTGATCGATACTCGCAATAACAAAATGCAAGGCATCGTTGCCAGGGTCGACCCCGCCGTTGTCAATGGCAATGTACAAGTCGACGTTGCCTTTTCAGGTCCTCTGCCCCCCGATGCCCGGGCTGACCTCAGTGTCGAAGGTGAAATCATCGTAGCTGAGATTGAAAATACTCTCTACGTAGACCGCCCTATTTTTGCGCAGAGTGAGAGTCAGTCACCTGTGTATAAACTCACAGACAATGAACAGTTTGCCCAGCGAGTGATGGTGAATACCGGATACGGATCCAGCAGTGAAATACAGATCATGCAAGGTCTGTCTGCAGGGGACAAGGTAGTGACCTCCGACCCAAGCTTGTGGGATAAACATCAAAAGATTCGAATTAACTAATTAATTATTTATCTATTTTATTACTTAACTATTTCACTACTTAACTATCTTACATTGAAACAGAACAGGAAAGAATTATGAGCAAGGCACTGATACAACTGGATAACATCAAAAAAGTTTTCTACACCGAAGAGGTAGAAACACATGCACTTAGCAATATCACATTGACCATAAACAAGGGGGAATACGTTTCCATCTCCGGCCCCTCTGGTTGCGGTAAATCCACCCTGCTATCCCTGCTCGGCTTACTGGATACCGCCAGTGAAGGTGCTTACAGTCTAGCCGGTATCGATGTATCCAATATTTCAAAAAGCGAGCGAGCCCGAATTAGAAATGAAGAGGTAGGATTTGTCTTTCAGTCTTTCAACCTCATCAGCGACCTCGATGTTGAAGAGAATGTTGAACTACCACTGACCTATCGCTCTGACCTCAACCAAAAACAGCGCAAGGAAATGGTGAAAGCGGCATTAGAGAAAGTTGATATGGCACACCGAGAGAAACACTTCCCCTCTCAGCTTTCGGGTGGCCAACAACAACGCGTGGCTGTTGCCCGCGCCATCGCTGGAAAACCCTCAATTATTCTGGCTGATGAACCGACGGGTAATCTCGACTCAAAAAATGCCGAAGCCGTGATGCAATTACTGGACACTCTGCATGCTGAAGGGGCAACCATTTGCATGGTTACCCACGATCCGCGTTCCGCTTCGAGAGCAGATCGAAATATTGATGTGCTCGACGGCAAGATCTCCGCCGACATCACCCAAACCAACACCGCTGCCGTCGCTTAGGATTTAGACTTATGATATTTATCAACGACTTCAAATACGCGCTCAGGCTACTGTCCAAACGCCCAGGTTTTACGCTGTTGACAACCCTGGTAATGGCAACCGGCATTGGGCTGAGCGTTTATCTTTTTTCTTTCATGAACACGCTGGTATTCAAAGACCTGAACTTTGAGGATGGCGATTCACTCATGGTGTTGAGTCAATCTCTCGACAACTCTAAGATTAACGAAGCTATCAACCCCCACGATTTCCAGGAGGTTCGGAACAACATTCAGGGCATTTCTGAATTAAGTGCCTATAGCAATAGAAACGTTAATGTCTCAGGACAAGGAACCGCTCGCCGCTATAACGCCACGATGGCGGAACCCAACATCTTTCAACTCACCCGTACCGCACCCTTGTTGGGCCGGGGGTTTAACGGTGCCGACAATCAGGTGGGCGCAGACCCTGTTGTTGTTATTGGGTATGAAATATGGCAGAACCAATATGGCGGAAACCCAGAAACACTCGGAAAGGACTTGCGTGTCAACGGTGTTCCTCACCGCATAATCGGCGTCATGCCCCAGGGTTACTACTTCCCCGCGGTCGCAGAGATGTGGCTCCCTCTGCAACAGCACCCCGGGCAAATGGCACGAGGTGAGGGTTTCGGTATTTACGGTCTGGCCCATCTCGACCCCCACTACTCCATAGAGGCGATCGACCAACAGCTGCAGGTCATCATGAAACGGCTGGAGCAGCGCTACCCAAAAACCAATAGCGGCGTAGGAACCTACATAGCGACTATGCCAATGACCTTGGTGGCAGACGGTATTGCAGTTCCATACTCAATGCAGATTGTCGCAATTTTGATACTCATCCTGGCGTCTATTAATGTCGGAAACCTCCTACTCTCTCGAGCCGTA
>CAJWCA010000222.1 GCA_913020395.1 uncultured Cellvibrionales bacterium
CGGTGCGATGACCTCCTATCTCTATCTGGCGATGCGACTGGTTGAGCGTTACGCCTCACCCGAGATCGCGTCGCTTTGTGCAAAAGTGCTGCTGATTGATGTCAGCCAAACCGCTCAGGCCCCCTACCAGGTATTACACACCGAAATAGACAGCTCCGACGGTCTGATCAATCGCGCTCAGTTCTGGATGCAAACACACATGCAAAAACAAATTGATATGAAATTACTGGCAGATTATTTGGGTGTGAGCCAACGCACCCTGATTCGTCGGTTTAAAGAAACATTGGATATTACTCCACTCGCATATTTACAAAGTTTGCGCATCGAGACAGCCAAACAAATGCTTGAAAAAAGCACCCTGCCCCTGGCCGAAGTAATTGAGCAGGTCGGCTATCAGGATGCCAGCTCATTTTCCCGGCTCTTTCAACGCCAGGCCGGATTGACACCCTCTATGTATCGTCGGAAATTTCAATCGAGGTAATCACCTATGAAACGCAACTTGCCCCCACTGAATTCCCTCAGAGCATTTGAGGCGGCCGCCAGGCACTGTAGCTTCCGCCTGGCTGCAGAAGAGTTGAATGTCAGCCACTCTGCCATCAGTCACCAGGTGAAGTTATTGGAGTCACAACTGAACGTTGAGCTTTTTCATCGCGCGGTAGGTTCCGTTTCTCTCACCGAATGTGGTGAAGAATACTATCCGGCACTGCGCGACGCCTTTGACCGCATGTCTGACGCCACCGACCGAGTGAGAACAGAACTGACCAGTAATGTACTAACTATTCAGACTTATATCACCGCGGCGGGCTGGTTAATTCCGCGGCTGTCAGACTTCAAACGTAAACATCCCGACATTCAGGTTCATCTCAATACCTCCTCAGAAGATACCACCTTTGAAAGTGGAGCCGTTGATATCTCCATTCTGATGGGATACCAAACCCAACAAGATGTTCACTATGATTACCTGTTTACCTCGGAGATATTTCCTGTGTGCAGCCCGCAGTTTTTGGAGGAACATAAGTCCCTGAAAAAACCACAGGACCTTTCACCTCACCAACTGTTATCAATAAAAAATGCCGAGCAAGACTGGCCCAACTGGTGTCAGGCCGCAGGCATTGATGAAATAGACACCGGCAAAGGCCTTCGCTTCGATAGTTATACTCTGGCGCTGGATGCCGCGATTGATAGTGCGGGAGTAGCGCTTGCCCTGAGACCTTTTCGAATGAAAGACTTGCGGGATAAACGCCTGGTTGAGCTGTTTGATGTTAAGGCACAGGCCTATGGCGACTGGTATATCGCGTTTCGCGAGAACAGAAAACGCAGTAAAAAAGTCAGTGACTTCAGGCACTGGTTGCTCAAGCAAATTGAAGACGACCAAGACATGCCGGCCAGCCGAAAGGATATTAAAAAGCAAAACTAATTGCGGGGTGAAGAATACTCAAGCGAGAAATCACCCAAATACAACAATAGCGACACACACGCTATGGGTTCCACATCCGATTCGCGTTACTCTCAGCTGAGGTAAAACAGAATGAATTGATAAGCTGAGAACTGGCATGAACCGGACCGAAGAAATTAACCGAAGCTCCACACTGTATTCGTCAACGCTGCTGATCGGCGTCTCCTATCTCGTTTACAACATGCTGCCCATTATTCTTAAGTCTGCGTCAGACAGCCTGGGCTTCAATGAGCAGCAGATTGGATATTTGGGTTCGGCCTACATGGCCGGTTCTGCACTCTCTAATATTGCAGCGGTTTTTTGGGTTCGACGGCTTAACTGGCGCAATACGGTGGCGATCAATACCTTACTGGTTTGTATCTGTTACATTTTTGCAGGGCAGAGCCAATATCACAGCTTATTAACACTACTTTTTTTAATCGGTGTCTCCAATTCGGCAATCGTCTCCTGCATCTACACATTAATGGGTGATATGGACAAGTCGGACAAAGCCTTCGGATATGGCATTGGGGTTCAAGTGGTGCTGGCCGGGCTCGGCTCCTTTCTGTTACCGCTTTTTGTAATTCCCAATTGGGGATTTCAAGGCGTGGCAATGGCCTTGGCCATAACCGCGCTTCTGACCTTACCCTGCTTGCTGTGGTTACCCAAAGCAGGACATAACATCGACAGCTTACCCTCAAAAAACCTATCCACCTCGCAGAGTAGACTCAAACCACACACAGTCATGATCTGGGGTTTTATTGGAATATTTGTCTATTTTTCGGGTCAATCGGGCATCTGGGCATTTTTTGGAAAGATTGGTGGCGACGGTGGACTCTCCGATCTTGAGCTTGGGTCTATTTTTGGCACAACACTTATCTTCAGTGGAGTGGGAGGGTTTTTATCGGGCTGGTTCTCGGCCAAATTCGATCGCCGATTGTTGATTTCCGGCGCCATATTCACCGGTATTCTCGCCCTGGTGCTCTTAATGATGCCACTGGGTAAAACCTACTGGGCATTCACAGTTTCATTTTTTCTCTTTTGTGTTTCGTGGAATTTTATTATGCCCTTTTTGATGACAGTGGTGACCGAAGGGGATGTAGAAGGGAAGTTCACGCCGCTGATACCCGCCTGCCAATTGATGGGATCAGTGGTAGGACCCGCACTGTCAGGGCATTTAATTGTCGACGGATCCTATGATTATGTTTATGCGCTGGCCATCTCATCTGTGCTCATCTGTGCATTTATTTTTGTTAGCATTGATACGATGAGCCGAGAGAAAACCTCGCTTACGCTGTCCACAAGCCACTAAGACCCACGTCAAATGACCGGGCAGATCCACAACCTATCTTCCCCATAATAAAGAGTACACGCTCGCTTTAATTCCATGAATTAAGTGAGCTTTCAGACCGGTATAATCGCACTCAAAACGGCATGACAATTTTTCAACCGGGAGTTATCTCTTCTAACTCCACGCAGCTAAACCCTTGAAATCAATAGAGTAATTATTTCACAGCCCCAAAAAACGATCGTGTCATGACGATTGATCCCGCCCCCATTTCCCGTGAAAATAACAACACAATTTAACAGCGATCAGTGGAGCGGTGATGGACAGCGTAACGACACAAAAAAACGATGGTGTTTATCAGGTCACAATCAACAGACCCGAACAAATGAACGCACTGGATGTTGATGCTCTAGGTCGGTTACTAGACGCGGTGACAACCGCCGGACAGGATGACAGCATTCGCTGTTTGGTTTTGACAGCACAGGGGCGAGGTTTCTGCACCGGGGCCGATGTTAATGAGTGGGCGGATGCTCACGCCAATGGCACTCTCGAAACCTATGGCTGGACTGAGCGGGCTCACGAATTAATGCTGTGTCTCGCCGAGCTTCGTGTACCCACTATTGCGGCTATCAGTGGCATCGCAGTAGGCGCGGGCATCGACCTGGCACTGTGTTGTGATTTCAGAATCGCGAGCCGTTCCGCTCGATTCAAGCCCGGTTATACCTCCATGGCTTATGCACCCGACGCGGGTGGTAGCTGGTGGCTGCCCCGGATTGTGGGTGACATGGCGGCAAAACGATTTTTATTTCTGGATGAGACTTGGTCCGCCGATACAGCGCTGGAAACCGGGCTGCTCATGAGTGTACATGAGGATGACGAGCTGCCGAGTGCAACACTCGAACTGGCAAAACGCCTGGCACGCGGCCCCACCTTCGCCTTTGAAAAATCCAAAGAACTGATCAGGCAATCCAGAAACCACTCTCTGGCGGAACAACTCGCAGCGGAACAACAAGCGGGGATTGCCTGCGGCCGAACTGAAGACGCCGTAGAGGCCGTCCGTGCATCCACGCAAAAACGCGCCCCTCAATTTATAGGAAAGTAGACTCTCATGAACTTTGAACTGACACACGAACACGAAATGTTGATCTCAACCGTGCAAGCCTTTGTCGAGAAGGAACTGCTGCCCTATGAAGCCGAAGTGGATGCCAATGATTGTGTGCCCCCGGAACTGGCACAACAAATCAGAGATAAAGCACTGGCAGCTGGGCTCTACGCCTTTAACATGCCAGAAGAGGTGGGCGGAGGCGGACTGGATTATTTGTCTCAGGCCTTGATTGAACGTGAACTCTCTAAAGTTAGCTGGGCTCTGCATGTTTTTGTTGCCCGGCCTTCCAAAATTTTAATGGCTTGTCGCGACACTCAAATACAAGACTACCTTTTGCCCTGTGTCCGCGGCGAAAAAATCGATTGCTTTGCTTTGACAGAACCCGATGCAGGGTCTGATGCTGCAGGAATAAAAACCAAAGCCGTAAGAGATGGCGACGACTTTATTATTAACGGCAGCAAACATTTCATTAGTCACGCCGGACACGCAGACTTTGCCATCGTATTTGCCGTCACAGGCACCAGTGAACAAAACGGTCGCCAGAGGAATGAAGTCACCGCCTTTCTAGTCGACAAGGGCACCGAGGGCATGGTGATTCAGCGCGGCCCAAAATGTGTATCTAACCGCGGCTATCACACCAATGAACTCTTTTTTGACGATTGCCGAGTGCCTGCCGCCAATGTTCTAGGAGAAATTGGCAAGGGCTGGATCGTTGCCAACGAGTGGCTGACCGCGGGTCGTGTCATGGTTGCCGCCAACTGTGTTGGCCAGGCTCAACGCGCCATGGATTTCTCAGTGGAATGGTGTGCTAATCGCAGCCAGTTTGGCAAACCGATTGGAAAATACCAGGGTGTGTCTTTCAAACTTGCAGACATGGCCACCGGCATCAAAGCCGCAGACCTGCTCACCCTGAACACCGCCTGGCAAATGGACAAAGGCACCATGAGCGATGGCGATGCAGGCATGGCCAAACTGTTTGCCAGTGAAGTGCTCGCCAAAACCACCGACGATGCGGTGCAAATTTTTGGCGGCATGGGGTTGATGGATGAGTTACCCATCGAACGCATGTGGCGCAATGCCCGAATAGAGAGAATCTGGGAAGGCACCTCCGAAATACAACGCCACATTATTTCTCGAGAACTGCTGCGTCCTTTTGAGGCCCAATAAATTCGTTAGAGGTAAGCCCGATGTTAAACAAAGACAAATTAAAGCGCCTGCTATCACCCGCAAACATTGCGTTTGTAGGTGGAACGGCAATGGCCGAAGCGGCCAAGCGCTGCATTGATTCCGGTTTCGAAGGTGAGGTCTGGCTAATTAATCCTCGGCATTCGACCTTGGCGGGTGTGCCTTGTTTTGACTCTGTGTCTGCTCTGCCCCAAGTACCGGATGCCACCTTTATCGGCATCAGCAGTAAACCAACGGTCGAGATTGTAAAACAATTAAACGCCTGTGGTGCACCTGGGGCTATTTGTTACGCGTCTGGTTTTTCTGAGGCCGGGGAAGACGGCGAACAATTGCAGGCGCAATTGCAAGAGGCCGCAGGTGATATGGCTTTAATCGGCCCCAACTGTTATGGCTTGCTCGACTATCTTCACGGCGCCACCATGTGGCCTGCCGCCCACGGCGGAACACAAGTAGATAAAGGCGTTGCCATCATTACCCAGAGCGGAAACTTCGCCTACAACTTGTCGATGGCAGACCGCTCTTTACCGGCATCCTATATCATCAGTGTGG
The DNA here is from genome assembly GCA_913020395.1 of uncultured Cellvibrionales bacterium. Taxonomy (GTDB): domain Bacteria; phylum Pseudomonadota; class Gammaproteobacteria; order Pseudomonadales; family Cellvibrionaceae; genus CAJWCA01. Next base: position 5,563 of record CAJWCA010000222.1, read on the forward strand.
GCAATCAGGCCTGTGTTCAAGTGGCAGATCTTATTGATGCCCTACTCGACGAACCCCGAGTAACGGCCATCGGCTTACACCTGGAAGGTATCAAAGACGTACCCGGATTTGCCGAAGCCGCCAACAGAGCGCTAGAAAAAGGCATTCCAATTGTCGCTTTAAAATCGGGCACCTCAGCCATCGGTGCACAAATGGCTATGAGCCACACCAGTTCATTGGCAGGTTCCAATGAACTTTACGATGCACTCTTTGATCGAGTGGGTATCATTCGTGTCAGCGGACCTGTCAGTTTTGTTGAAACACTTAAGGTAGTAGCCCAGGGAAGTTTACCGTCAGGCGCTAACCTGGCCGCACTGGCGTGCTCGGGTGGCGACGCGGGATTGATAGCCGACTATAGCGAAGTGGCGGGCCTACAACTCCCTCAGCCAAATGAACAGCAGTTTTCAACACTTACCCAACTACTGCCCTCTTTTGCCACCATTGCAAACCCATTGGATTTCACCACGGGCATCTGGGGCGATGAAGCGGCGCTGTATCAATGTGTCGACAATATGTTGAGCCCTGCAACACATTATGGTTTTTTGGTTTTAGACTTCCCCTCCGAACAATCGGGCGAACAGGGTGATTGTGATTTGATGGCAGATGTTTTCTCCCGCGTATTAAAAGACCGGAATATTCCCGGCGCCGTTGCATCCGCCTTTCCGGAACTGTTGCCCGCAAAAGCACGTGTTGCGCTTCATGCCGCCGGAGTACCTGCATTACAGGGAATGGAGGACGGTATCACGGCCGTTGGTCGTGTGGTGTCCTATGTTAAAAAACGGGATTCACTGCTAAGCCGGGTCAATAAGCGTCAGCCAAAATTGTGCGAAGCAAGGGCTATCAACACACCGGTCGACACCTTAAATGAAGTGCAGAGTAAACAGCTATTGGCCAGCTATGGTTTGTCCATACCCAAACATCAAGTCATTACGCCAGGCAGTGGAAAAGAGTCTATCGACGCCCTCAGTTTCCCTGTTGCAGTGAAGGCTGTCAGTTCGGATTTGCCCCACAAAACCGAGGCCGGGGCAGTCAAACTTAAGGTTCAATCACAGGCAGAACTTATTGAGGCGACGTCAGACATTATTCGCAATGTTGGTGCCAAACACCCTGATCTTTCTATCAAGGAAATTCTTGTGGAAGAAATGTCCAGCCCCCCAGTGGCGGAATTGATCGTGGGGATAAAAAGAGAAAATGACTTCGGTCTGGCGCTGGTTATTGGTGCGGGTGGCATTCTTGTTGAACTCGTTAAAGACAGCACAAGTTTGTTACTGCCAACCTCCAGGGAAGATGTTCAAGACGCGTTGTCTTCATTGAAAATATACAAACTCTTGCAAGGTTTCCGCGGAAAACCCGCTGGAGACATTGAAGCGGCCGTTGATGCCATTATGGCCATCGCCGACTATGCCACTGAAAACAGCGCCACCCTTTGTGAACTGGACGTAAACCCACTGATGGTTCTGGAGAAAGGTGCCGTCGCGGTGGATGCCCTGATTTGTCAGTCGAGCCATTAACAGAACTAGAGCCTTTTTAAGATTGGAGAGTGTCAATGAACACAGAAAACCAAGAGTCATTAACGTGCGGTCAGGCACTCGTTAGATTACTGGAAGCTTATGAGGTGTCCACGGTATTTGGTATTCCCGGCGTCCATACTCTTGAGCTCTATCGCGGACTACCGGGCAGACCTGTTCGGCACGTTCTTCCCCGCCATGAACAAGGGGCCGGTTTTATGGCCGACGGCTATGCGCGGGCCAGCGGAAAACCCGGTGTATGTTTTATTATCACAGGGCCAGGGTTAACAAATATAGCCACCCCGATGGGACAGGCCTATGCCGATTCCATTCCAATGCTAGTGATCAGCAGTGTTAACGAAACACAGACTCTGGGCAAGGGTTGGGGCCGACTGCACGAAACCCAGGACCAGCGCGCTATCAGTGCACCACTAACGGCATTTAGCGCGACCGCACTCAGCGCTGAAGACCTGCCTGACCTTATCGCCAGGGCCTTCTCTGTTTTTCAAAGCGACCGCCCACGCCCTGTCCACATTGAAATTCCCCTGGACGTTCTGACGTCTCCGGTGGAAGACGATTGGACAAAACGAGTCCGGCTACCTGCCCCCAAACCCGCCCCGGCCGGAACCATTACTACGCAGGCAGCAAACGCTTTAAACAGCGCTCGCCGGCCGC
>CAJWCA010000223.1 GCA_913020395.1 uncultured Cellvibrionales bacterium
GGCTGTTCGTCGCCGACCCTACTCGGTTTTATTGCTGGACGAGGTTGAAAAAGCGCACCCTGACGTTTTCAATATATTATTACAAGTGCTCGAAGACGGCCGACTGACCGATGGGCAGGGTCGAACAGTAGACTTTCGCAATACGGTTGTTGTCATGACGTCCAACTTGGGTGCGGATCGCATCCAGGATTTGGCGTTAACTGAACCAAGTGAGTCCTCCCAAGGGGCGGATCAGCGGTATTCAGAAATGAAAACGGCGGTGATGGATGTCTTGCGCCAACATTTCCGGCCAGAATTTATTAACCGGGTGGACGATACCGTTGTCTTCCATCCTTTAAGTGAAAGTGAGTTGCGGCAAATCGCCGTTCTGCAGCTGGGACTATTGAGCCGGCGCCTGGCAGAGCGGGAGCTGACCTTGTCGCTGGATCGAGATGTCATCGATAAAGTGGTCGAGGCGGGGTTTGATCCGGTGTATGGTGCGCGTCCGTTAAAGCGTGCGGTGCAGCAATTGTTGGAAAACCCTTTGGCGCAGCATGTTCTGGCCGGTAAATTTGTCGCGGGTGATGTAATCCGGGGTCAATTGCAGGACGGCCAGATCCGCTTCAAGTCTTAACAATAAACCCCCAAGGGTTTGGGGTCTTGCTCCATTGGCCCTAGCAGTTCTCGCGGACTATTCGTTCCGCATTTTGCTTGCGTGTGGCTATTTCATCGGGAGTGAGAGGGCGTTTTTCTCCGTTTTCATCGGTGACCCTAACTCTGGAGTATTGATTAAAGATCTCCAGGTTCTTCCGGGCTTTTTCACACAGCACCGGATCCTTCTCTGCGGGTTCTTTAGTAATCACAGGGTCGCTGGATGAGGCGACTTTGCCTTTGCTGTAGTTGCTTGGTTTACTGTGACCCGTGCGGGTTTTTATCACGACATTCTTTTTATTCTTGGGCGGGTGGGCCTCGTAGTGAGTGATGCCGTCTTCATCGACCCATTTGTAGATCTCTTCAGCTAAGCTGCCCGAGCTGGCCAATATCAGGCCGCTTAGGCTTGCAGCAATAATCAGTAGTCGCATTCTAATAAATCCTTTGTCGTGATTCTCAGCTAATCCGGCTGGCTCAATCTAACTATAACTCCAAAATCAGCTAAAGGGCATGTGTCGAGCAGGAAAATGATACTTTTAACCCCCTTTTGCCTTTGTTTCCTTGACATTGGTGCTCAGTTTGCCAGAATTGCGCCCTCGCATGGCTGAAAATAGATTTAGTCGATAACCTCGACAAGACAAATTGAGGTCTGGCAAGCCAAACGCTTGTTGCACCCTGCCAAAATGCGGAGGTCCGTCCACCGACGTTACCTGCTCAGCCCCGACACCTGCTGGTGTCGCATTGACTAAGTGTCGCATTAAAAATGCAGGGTGCCTGAGGAAGTTCCAGCTAATATAAAACTGACACCTGCGGGTGCTGTGGCTTCTTTCCTTTGCAGGGACAGGCCTGACAGCCCGTTGAGCGTGTGCTGTTGTAGTTTGAGTGTATTTGAACGACGTAATTTTAACGATGAATTGAGGAGTATTGAGGTGGAATTGCTTTCGGGCGGAGAAATGGTGGTTAGGGCACTGCGGGACGAGGGCATCAAACATGTCTTTGGTTATCCCGGTGGCGCAGCACTACATATATATGATGCTATTTTCCAGCAGGACGAGGTTCAGCATATCCTTGTCCGTCATGAGCAAGCGGCAGCACATGCTGCAGACGGGTACTCTCGGTCAACCGGACAGGTGGGCACGGTATTAGTCACCTCCGGGCCTGGCGCGACGAATACCATAACCGGTATTGCCACGGCCTTTACCGATTCCATTCCAATGGTTGTTATTTCGGCCCAGGTCGCCACCGACAAGATTGGCGAAGATGCTTTTCAGGAAACGGACATGGTAGGGGTTTCTCGCCCTGTCGTTAAACACAGCTTCCTGGTAAAGCAGGCCAGTGATATCCCTTCAATTATTAAACAGGCCTACTATATCGCGTCGACGGGTCGGCCCGGGCCGGTTGTTGTGGATATTCCGAAAGACTGTACGGATCCTGCTCACAAGTTTGAATATGAGTACCCTAAAAAGGTGAAGTTACGCTCCTATGCCCCCGTTGCTCGGGGCCATGCCGGTCAGATTAAAAAAGCGGTACAGCTATTACTGGAAGCTAAACGCCCTGTGATCTATGCCGGTGGAGGCGTCGTTCAGGGGGAGTCCTCCGGGCTGCTCACCGAGTTGGCAAAGTTACTGAATTTTCCGGTCACCAACACCTTGATGGGCTTGGGTTGCTATCCCGGCCAGGATCGGCAGTTTTTAGGTATGTTGGGCATGCACGGCACCTTTGAGGCGAATACCAGCATGCACCATGCGGATGTGATTTTAGCGGTGGGTGCTCGCTTTGACGATCGTGTCACCAACACGCCCGCAAAATTCTGTCCCTCTGCTCGATTTATCCACATCGATATTGACCCGGCGTCTATTTCGAAAACGATTACTGCCGATGTGCCCATTGTGGGTGCAGTAGACAGTGTGCTCACGGACATGTTGTCGCTACTGAAAGACGGCAATGACAAGCCCGATGCAGGCGCTATTTCCGATTGGTGGAAGCAAATTGATGAGTGGCGTGCCCGACATGGAATCTATACCGAGTCGCGCTACCAGCTTGATGGCGACATGATTATGCCTCAAGACGCGGTTAAAGCTCTACACGAGGCGACAGGAGGAGATGCCTTTGTCAGCTCGGATGTTGGGCAGCATCAAATGTTTGCGGCGCAATATTATACCTTTGACAAACCCAGGCGCTGGATCAACTCCGGTGGACTTGGAACGATGGGCTTTGGTATCCCTGCTGCGATGGGTGCTCAGATGGCCAACCGGGAGGCAACGGTTGCGTGTGTGACGGGTGAAGGCAGTGTGCAAATGTGCATACAAGAGCTTTCAACCTGCAAACAATATAATTTGCCGATCAAAATCATTTGTCTAAACAATCAGGCCTTGGGCATGGTTAAGCAGTGGCAGGATATGGTGTATGACGGTCGTTACTCCCAGATACACTATGAAGAATCGCTGCCCGATTTTGTCAAGCTGGCCGAAGCCTATGGCCACATTGGCATTCGAGTGACAAAGAAAGAAGAGTTGAAAGAAAAGATGGAAGAGTGTTTTAGCCATAAAGACAAAGTGGTATTCATGGATATTATGGTCGACCCATCGGAACATGTTTACCCAATGCTGGTCGCACCTAATGGTTCGATGCGCGACATGTGGTTAAGTAAGACGGAGCGCACATAATCATGAGAAGAATTATTTCTGTATTGATGGAAAATGCTCCCGGAGCTTTGTCACGTGTTGTTGGCCTGTTCTCTCAGCGGGGCTACAACATTGAATCACTGACGGTTGCGCCCACCGAAGACGAAACTTTGTCGCGGCTGACGTTAACAACCATTGGTGACGACCACAAAATTGAGCAAATTACCAAAAATCTCAACAAACTGATTGATGTTGTTAAGCTGGTCGATCTTACTGAAGGCGCACACATTGAGCGTGAGTTGATGTTGATTAAGGTGAAGGCGTCGGGCAGTTTGCGGGCTGAGATTAAACGAAATGTCGATATCTTTCGCGGCCAGATTGTAGATGTGACCAGCGCTGTTTATACCATTCAAATTACCGGTACCAGTGAAAAGTTGGACGCTTTTGTGCAGGCGATTGGCGAGGCTGCGGTCTTGGAGGTTGTTCGTTCAGGCGTTTCTGGCATCGGTCGAGGCGAGAAAGTATTGAGCCTCTAAGCTTAAAGTTCTCATCTTGGAGAAACAAAAAAGGCCGCTAGTAAGCGGCCTTTTTTGTTTTAATCAAACTGCAATTTGATCAAACGATTTTCTGCATCGCGGTCATGTACGAGCGCAGTTCTTCACCCACAAATTCTACCGGGTGGTTGCGAATGGCATCGTTAACGGTGATCAGCTCTTTGTTGTCCACACCCAAATCACTAAGCTCCATACCGGTACCAATGACATCTGTTTCAATCTTGGTCATGAAGTCAGCCAGTAGTGGGCGACAGGCGTGATCGAATAAGTAACAGCCATATTCAGCGGTATCGGAAATAACAACGTTCATTTCGTACAGCTTCTTGCGAGCAATGGTGTTGGCGATCAACGGTGTTTCGTGCAGTGATTCGTAGTAAGCAGACTCATCGATGATGCCTGCAGCTACCATGTTTTCAAATGCCAGCTCAACACCCGCCTTAACCATGGCCACCATCAATATGCCTTTGTCATAAAATTCCTGCTCAGTGATTTCACCTTCAGCATTTGGCGTTTTTTCAAAAGCAGTTTCAGCCGTGGCTGCTCGCCAGCTCAGAAGGTTGATGTCGTCGTTAGCCCAGTCTTCCATCATGGTTTTAGAAAACTCACCTTCGATGATATCGTCCATGTGTTTGGAAAACAGGGGAGCCATGATGCTTTTGAGTTCTTCGGCAAGCTTGAACGCTTTGATTTTGGCCGGGTTGTTCAGACGATCCATCATGTTGGTGATGCCGCCGTATTTAAGACCTTCGGTAATGGTTTCCCAGCCATATTGGATGAGTTTAGAGGCGTAGCCAGCGTCGATGCCTTTTTCAACCATTTTGTCGAAGCACAAAATAGAGCCGGTTTGCAGCATGCCACAGAGTATCGTCTGCTCACCCATCAGGTCGGATTTAACTTCGGCGATAAAGGATGATTCCAGGCAGCCCGCGCGGTCTCCGCCGGTGGCCGACGCATAGGCCTTGGCAATTTCCCAGCCTTCTCCTTTTGGATCGTTCTCAGTGTGAACAGCTAATAGAGTAGGTACACCAAAACCGCGCTTGTACTCTTCGCGCACTTCTGTGCCTGGGCACTTAGGTGCCACCATCACAACTGTGAGGTCGGGGCGAATTTGCATGCCCTCTTCCACAATATTGAAACCATGCGAATAAGATAAACAAGCGCCTTCTTTCATTAAAGGCATGATGGCTGTGACAACAGCGGTGTGTTGCTTATCGGGTGTCAGGTTCAGTACGACATCCGCCGTTGGAATCAGCTCATCATAGGTGCCAACGGTAAAACCATTTTCAGTGGCCCACTGCCAGGATTGTCTCTTTTCGTCGATCGCAGATTGGCGAAGTGTGTAGCTGATGTTTAAGCCACTGTCTCGCATGTTAAGTCCCTGGTTCAGTCCCTGGGCGCCACAGCCGACAATAACGATATTCTTACCTTTCAGGTATTCGCAGCCATTGCCAAATTCGCTTTTGTCCATAAAGCGACATCTGCCAAGTTGGTCAAGCTTCACGCGAAGCGGCAGGGTATTGAAATAGTTAGCCATTGTTTTAACTCCGAAAATTGTAGTTGTCAGGGGAGAGGCGGCTGGCCCCATACTGGATGACTGTAAAATAGTCGATTTTTTGTATTGCGTAAAATGATATAATTGGTTTACTGTGTTGCAAAAATCGGTTCATGCCGGTATTTACGTGAGGGCTGTCTGTCGCGCTCTTTTGGGGATCACCAATATTATAGGAAGGAAAGCGATTAATGGATGCTAAAGATATGCACACTTTTTTAGCGCTCTCTCGTCTGCTGCATTTCGGTCGCGCTAGCGAGGTTTGTCATATGAGCCCTTCCGCTTTAAGTCGCTGTATTAAGCGAATGGAGGATGAGTTGGGCTGCGCCTTGTTCATCCGCGACAAAAGGCGAGTTTCATTAACCCCGTCCGGCCGACTATTCATTACTTTCTGTGAGGAGTCGCTTGCAAGGCGCTCGGTATTGGATCACAGCCTTAGAATGGAATCGACGGAGCTGCATGGTGAGTTGCGCCTGTATTGCTCTGTCACCGCCAGTTACAGCTTTCTATTGAACATTCTGCCTGCCTTCCGTGTTAAACATCCGGGAATAGAAATAAAGTTACGAACAGGTGACCAGGCATTGTCAGTCGAGCGTGTTTTGGCGGGGGACGATGATATTGTGATTGCTGCAGAGCCCGACAAGCTGTCTGCCAGGCTTCGGTTTCACGAGTTAGGCCGTTCAAAGTTAAGGTTTATAGCGCCAAATATGCCCTGTGCAGTCAGAGAAATGCTCGAGGAACCTGACATTAATTGGGAGAAGCTCCCTGTAATCATTGCGGAAACGGGAATCGCCAGAAGGCGTTTGGATGAATGGTTCGAGCGCAGGGAGATCAAACCCTGCCAATATGCTCAGGTGTCTGGGCATGAGGCGATAGTCACCATGGTGGGGCTTGGGTTTGGGGTTGCGTTGGTGCCTGAAATTGTTATCGCCAGCAGCCCGCTGAAGTCGAGTGTATTACCTATCGATATAGAGCCGGAGTTCCAGCCTTTTGGAATTGGTGTTTGCGCTTTGGCAAAACGTTTGGACGATCCGCTAGTGAAGGCGTTTTGGGATGTTGCGTCCCAACCGGGCCTGAATGAATGAGAGGTGGCCACTGCAGTTTCTGTGGATTATGATGTCGGCCTTATCTACTACTCTTTGTAAGCGAACGAATATGAACTCTCACTCTCAGGAACCTCAACAAGAACAGAAGCCAAAAGAGGGCGGCAAAGACGCTGAGGGGCTCATCCCGGTTGATGAGCATGTCGAGGAGGTGCATGAGAATGGGATGACGGTCAGTCACAAGGGGGTCTACTTACTCCCCAACCTATTTACCACTGCGGCTTTATTTAGTGGGTTTTACGCAATTATTTCGGGTATGAACGGCAAGTTTGAGGCTGCGGCGATAGCGATATTTGTTGCCATGGTCATGGACGGACTTGACGGCAGGGTAGCGAGACTGACGAACACGCAATCAAAGTTTGGTGAGCAATACGACAGCTTGAGTGACATGGTCTCCTTTGGCGTTGCCCCGGCGTTGGTAATGTTCGAGTGGGCGCTCATGGATCTGGGTAAGTGGGGCTGGGCGGCCGCATTTTGCTACACGGCGTGTGGGGCCCTGCGGCTTGCAAGGTTTAACGCCCAGATTGGCCAGGTTGATAAGGGTGTGTTTGTAGGCCTGAATAGCCCATCCGCGGCTGCTCTGGTGGCGGGAGTTGTATGGGCGGGGCACGACGTGTCTGTGTCATTTGAGCTGGCCATACTGTTGGCGTTTTTGACGGCTCTGGTTGGCTTGTTGATGGTGTCGAACTTTAGTTACAACAGCTTTAAAGGCGTAGACCTCAAGGGGCGGGTGCCTTTTGTAAAAATGTTGCTGGTGATTCTGCTGTTTGCCGTCATTAGTATCAATCCGCCGGTGGTGTTACTTGTACTGTTTACCTTATATGGTTTTTCCGGCCCTGCGGGCTGGGTGTGGGCTAAGCTAAAAGGCCGCTAGCTTGAGGTGAATCATGTCGGAGCGCGCTCCGGCGGCTTTATCTTAAGTGTGTGGCATCCAAAAATTGTACTCCCTCAGTTATCGTCTATAGTTTTCTTTGCCTGCGGTATTAATGTTGTTGTCGTACTTCACCCTTAAGTTTGGCTGTTTTGAGGGGTGATCTCTGAACAAATTTAAAATATCGAAAACTTTTCCTTGCCACTGAGGTTTGGCTGGGTATAATGCGCGTCCTCTCGCTTGAGAAGCAGCATTTTTCCGGCGGAGGAAGGGAAGTTAGGTCTATGATTTTATTGAAAAAAATCACTATCTTCACCGCTTGAGCAAAAGATTGAAATTAACTGTTGCCAAGCGAAATTAGATGCGTATAATGCGCATCTCGGTTTGAGGCAAGCCCTCGCCGATTAGCTCTTTAACAAGATAAT
>CAJWCA010000224.1 GCA_913020395.1 uncultured Cellvibrionales bacterium
CAAATAAGCTACACAATATTTGATTGATAAAGGGTTAGTTATTGCCCTTAAACCCCAGAGCGCAGCACATGAATCAGCTTGACCCTGCAACACAGCAAGCGCTTGCTGAAGCGTTTAAGTCCCTTCAGCAAGGCAATACGCAAAACACCCTATCCGTCTGCGAAGAATACCTGTTAACCAGCCCCTCAAGCGTGCCTCACTTGCAGCTATTGGCTCATGCGTTGATTAAACAGAATCAACTCGATGCGGCGAAGGAAAAAATCACATTCGCCCTGACCGTCACTCCCGACTATGCGCCCCTGCACGAAGACCTCGGCAGCATACTCGCACTGAGTGGCGACTTTGATTCTGCGATCCACAGCTTCCGCAGAGCAATAGACATTGACCCCCGACTCCCCAGTGCCCACAAAAAGCTCTCTCAAGCCCTGTTGGCAACTGGCCGCACCGAGGAGATTGATGAAGCTTTTGAAGGTTATCTGGATCACGACGATGATGCGGCACTCGTCGCGGCAGGTGCGGAACACTGGCGCTCAGACCGCCTGGCAGATGCTGAAGCCACCTTGAAAAAAGCACTGCGAAAGAACCCGAACAACGTTGATGCCATGCGTTTTCTGGCCATGGTCTATCACGGTCAAAACAGAAAACTCAGTGACGCCGAGGCACTATTGCGCAACGCCACAAGAATTGCCCCCGATTTTCACCAGGCGTTTAATAACTTAGGCAAGGTACTGATAGACAACGGAAAATGGCAAGACGCAATCCAGTGTTACCAAAAGCTGGTTGAGCTAAAACCCAATGACGACACCGCTTGGGCCGGTTTGGGTCGGTCATTTACACTCTCTGGTAGAATCGAGCAGGCCATAGGAGCCTACGAAAAATCCCTCACCCTGAATGATCAATCGCCCAGCGTTCATCTGGCTTATGCGCACATGCTAAAAACTGTTGGTAAACAGGAAGAAGCCCTGATCGCCTATCGCCGTGCGATTCACTACAAGCCGGAGCTCGGGGAGAGCTACTGGAGCATGGCAAACCTAAAGATATTCCAGTTCAAACCCACAGAAATTACAGCGATGGAAGATCAACTGCAATCAAAAGACCTATCTACCAGCGCCCGTGTGCATTTTCATTTCTCACTGGGAAAAGCTTACGAAGATCAGAAAGATTACGAGGCAGCCTGGCTCCACTACGACCGAGGCAATGAAAAACAACGAACATTGATCGACTACGATCCGGTAGAAAATGAAGTGTATCTGCAAAACATCCAGAAAGTGTTTAACGCAAAACGTTTTGCCGATTTCGCCGGTGCCGGGCATCAGGCGCCCGACCCTATCTTTATTCTTGGCCTGCCCCGCTCAGGCTCAACCTTGATAGAACAGATTCTCGCCAGCCACAGCCAGGTCGAGGGCACCTCTGAGCTGCCCAATATCGCCAGCATCGCAACTGGCACGGGCAAATACCGTCACGACAGGCTGCTTTATCCACACACCACCAATACATTAACCCGGCGTGACTTTGCCGCCTACGGAAAGGAGTACCTCCAACAAATTGCCCACCATCGGGTTGAGGGAACCCCGTTTTTTATCGATAAGATGCCCAATAATTTTCCCCACATCGGCTGGATCAAATTAACTTTACCCAACGCAAAAATCATCAACACCCGTCGTCACCCCATTGATAGCTGTCTGGGCGCCTACAAACAGCTATTTGCCAAAGGTCAGCATTTTACCTATGACAAACTCGAGCTGGCTGAGTTTTATCGCAGCTATGTAGACATCATGAAACATTGGCATGAGGTTTTACCCGGTCAAATTCTTGATGTGCACTATGAAGATACGGTGATGGATTTGGACACCCAGGTCAGAAGAATACTGGATTTTTGTGGTCTGGAATTTGAAGAGCAATGTTTACGTTTTTATCAAACAGAGCGCGCGATTAAAACAGCGAGTTCGGAACAGGTTCGTCAGCCCATTTATAGGGGCGCACTGGGGTTGTGGAAGCAGTACGGAAAACAAGTCAAAGATTGGGAAGTGGAACTGGAGGACATTATTCTCCAGCTACCAGACTCGGTTCGACAGGCCAGCCACTAGGGCGCCAATTAAAAGGGCCAGAGTTCTAAACCATGAATGGCGTTGCGAACGTCCGTTGACAAGGTAACGCTCATTGCCGTTTCACCGCTGTTCAGGTCGTGCAATGAAATGGTAGAGGGAGATGAGCCAGCCGCAATCAATCCTTCCTTCACCACACATAAACCTCGTGCAAACGAAGGTCGGGCCACTTTGCTATCGTCCAGGTGCATGCCAGAGAGCTGATCAGCGGGAAGTACGGGCACCTTAAAGGCTCGGTCTTCCGCTGCATCTCGGCTGGCAAAGCGCACAGCATCGGCGTTGGTATCATTAAAAAGCACACCCTCTTTATAAGGTTGAGCGTTGTGTGTACCCGCAGGCAAGGTGGCACTCATGTTCACTCGTTTACCATTAAAATGCAGCATGCCACCGCTTTTTAAACCCGCCATATACAAACCGCCGTCGGTCGCCACAACCGTGTTCAAGTGCATTTTGTTTAACATTAATGGACCGTCGTCACCATTAGGGTCAAAAATAGTGGCCGGGAATCGAAAACCATCGGCTTCAACATAGAGCCCCCAGTGAAATTCTTCTTTGGCAATGTCAAAGGCAAGAATCGTATCGAAACCTGTAGAGCTCAAAAACACCTGCCCCTGATGTACTGAAATTTCATGACAGTGTTTCAGGTAGGGATTTTTCCATGAACCTCGCAAACTAAAATCCGGATTGTAGGCAAACAGTTCATCACTGGCGGCGATAAAGATAATTTCCTTATAAAAGGCTATGCCCCGCAACCCTCGATCGGCGCCCCGGCCCTCCCAATTAATGTCAGCAGTGTTCCAATCTAACACCTGTTTAACCGATTGCGCCGTCATATCAATTAAGTAGACACCGCCGTGGCTTTCGCCTTGCTGGCTACCTCTCACTACAGAGCTTGCGATTAAACTTGTCATCAAATAGTCACTTTTTACAGTCGTTAAAAAGAATCAAATCCACTATAACAGCTTTCTGGCCAGGCACTACAAACCCGCCGTTTTATCGCCACGATAGGCACGTAACCAGAAACTATACTGATAGTGTGTCTCACTCAAGCTGTAGCTGCTCAATGCTCTGGCGCCCCATGAGTTGTCACCCCCCACCCCGCTTTGGCCGTAGTCAATATTGAGAGAGACCAGATCCCGGGCCTTAATGTCATTGAGGTGGCTTGCGACAGCGCGCGGCGCTTCGTTGCCCGCTGAAGGCACAGCCATCTGGGGCATAAAGTCTTGCTGAAGATTATTGTGCACACTGAAACTTATGGTTTCGTCCGCCTCAACCTTCAGGGTGGATTGGCCGCCGTCCTCACGCAAACTCAACCAGCGAACATCCGTTTTGTAGCCATTCTCCTGCGGCCTTACATAGGGAACATAGTGATCGGCGACCGTGTTGGTGAAGCGGCCGACTTGCGCGGCAAGTTTCCGATCACTGTAGTTTTCAAAGGGACCACGCCCCAACCACTCAACATGGTCAAATGTTTTTGACAGCTGTAGATTCATCCCCAAGCGGGGTAACGAGGGCAAACCGGGTTTCTTTTCGAAGTGGTTTTGAACACGAATATCTCCCCCGGAAAACACTTGGTAATCGGCTCGCCAATTCGCAATGTCCAGACCTTTATTATCGCTAAACTGATAAACCGCCCGCACCGTGACTGAATGCTCGTCCTGGCTAACAATGGCCAAGGATTCAAGCTGGCGGTATTGCGCGGCGTCCTTCCAGACCTTTGCCCAAACACTCATGTCATTGCCATTGTCATTGTCTGTTGGGGCGCGCCACAGGTTAGGGGTCAAAGGCGAAACCAACATTGGCTGCCCACCCTGTTCGACTTGTGTCAGTAAACCACTGTCGCGATCAAACATTGCAGAGAAGCCCTCCGACCTTATCTTCACACCTTCATCATTCGTGTCGACAGATAGGCTTCCCCCATTTCTGGAAACGATGTGCGGAGCCGACCGTTCATTGTAAAGTTCAAATTGACTCTTTGCATACACGTGATCAGGAGGAAGCACACCACGAGCATTAACCGCTACAACTTCCAGATTCAGGTGATAAATCGCTCCCTCTTCCATAGCTGGAATTTGATAATCCAGTTTTAAAGTAGAATGGGTCTCGGGAGCTATCTGCAGGTTTTTAACAACACCCGCATCCACCACCACTCCGTCACCCAGCACCTGCCAGCGCAGTTCAAAATCGTTTAAGGCGGTAAAGTTATAATTATTGTGTAGGCGTATGAGGCCACGATCGAGGCTGATGGCTTCAAACTTCACGGCCTGATAAACCCGTTTTACTTCCCAGTAGGCCGGCTGCACTTTACGGTCAGGAAACACAATGCCATTTAAAGAAAAGTTGCCACTTGATGGCACATCATCCGGGCCATAGTCACCCCCATAGGTCCAGTAAGGGGTGCCCTGCTCATCGTGCTCAAGCAAACCCTGGTCTACCCAGTCCCAAATAAATCCACCACTAAGACTGTCATGAGCATCAATCACCTTCCAATAATCTGCAATATTCCCGTTGCTGTTTCCCATCGCGTGGGAATACTCAATCAACAAAAAGGGCCGATCACCGTGTTCCTGGGCATATTTTTCAAGCTCCCAGTGCCGCCAATACATGCTGGAATGAAAGTCTGAGTGCCGCTCACCGACCAGTTTGACATCACCTTCGGTTTCATACTGAACTGGGCGGGTATCGTCTTGGTCTTTTAACCACTGATAGGTTGCGCCCAGGTTGACGCCATCACCCGCCTCGTTGCCCAGCGACCAAATCACAATAGAGGGGTGGTTTTTATCACGTTGATACATGCGCTGTGTGCGATCCAGATGGTGGGGCATCCAGTGCGCTTTATTGCCCAGTGTTTTGTCGTGATCGTAACCATAACCATGACTTTCAATATTCGCCTCGTCCACCACATAGAGACCAATTTCATCCGTTAACGCATAAAAACGTTTGGGGAAGGGATAGTGAGAGGTGCGCACCGCATTCATATTGGCGGCCTTCATCAAGGTCAGGTCCTTAATCAAGGTCGCCTCGTCAACAACGTGCCCAGTGCGGTCATGGTGCTCGTGTAGGTTGACGCCCTTTAATTTGACCTTTTTGCCATTGACCAGAAATACGCCATTCTCGATGGATACATTTCGGAAACCAATGTTGTGAGCAATGACTTCAAGCACCTCGCCCTGCGCATCTTTTAAAGTGATTAGCAGACGGTATAAGTTAGGTGCCTCTGCACTCCAGGCCAATACATTCTTCAAGGTCGCAGAAACAGAGGTTTTGCTGTCACCCGGAGCCAAAGTCAGTGCCTCATGGTGTTTATAGACCGAGACATTGTTGTTCTGAATCTCAAATTCCAGCGAAGCATCAATGGCCATCGCACTGTTGAACAAATCCAGTTCCAGACCAAATTCGCCATCGCTGAAATTGTTTATCAGATCCGCGTGTACCTTAAAGTCCCGCACCCGCTGTTGGCTGCGGGCATAAAGGTTTACGTCGCGCTGAATGCCCGACAAGGACCAAAAATCCTGGTCCTCAAGATAGGAGCCAGTGCTCCAGCGATACACCTCCACTGCAATCGTATTTTGACCCGATTGTACCCATTGACTAACGTTAAACTCACTAGGGGTTTTACTCCCTTCGCTATAACCGGCGTATTCGCCATTCACCCATACATAAAACGCAGAGCTGACCGCACCAAACTCCAGAAAGATATCATCGCCCTGCCAATCCGCGGGCACACGAAAATCACGCCGATAAGATCCCACAGGATTTTTCTCTGTAGGCACATTCGGCTCATCAATTTCAAAAGGGTATGGAATATTGACGTAGATCGGATAGCCGTAACCCTCTCGTTCCCAGTTGGAAGGAACGTTAATAGTAGGCCATGGACTTACATCGTAATCGGCACGGTAAAAGTTAACAGGCCGTGCCGAGGGCTTCTCGGCATAGTTGAACTTCCAGAGACCATTCAATGAGAGAAATTTTTTATTGTCCGCAGTTGCGCCTTGTATCGCACTGATCGCATCCGGATAGGCGACAAAGCTCGCCCTTGCAGGCTCAGTGTTTTCCCTTATGACATCAATATTGTTCCAGGCAGGCCGATCTTGAACATTCTGATTGGCAACCTCCCGATTGGCAACATCACAAGCCGACAATAAAAATGAGAACACCACGACAGTTAAACACAAAAAACGTAAGCGACTAAACATAATGAGGGGGACCGCTGTGAAATGGATTACTGGGCCGCCAGCAGTATCACTACTGCCGGCACACCCTATTCATTAGCGGGACTCTTAGAACTCCTTAACAAACGATATTTCTATAGCCCTGGGGCGGTTGTAATTTGGCATGTTGACGTAACGTCCAACCGAGGACCATGTACCGGTCGGGCCAAAATTCCCGTCGTAACCGGAGTCTATCCATTGGGCATTGCGATCATCCCATACGTTCCAGATACTCAGGGTAGCGCTCCATTCATTTTCAACCACCAGACCGAACTGGAAACTGGCTTCACTCTGATCTTCAATCAGCTTTCTGCCATTCACCGTTGGATCAGGGTTTTTGTCGTTCAGTGCATTCCACCAATCGTGATACATCTCTTCTTGCCAGGTGTGGTCATAACGCATCCAGCCGTCAATATCACCTATCAAACCGGGCATGGAATACTCAATGCCGATCCACCACTTACTGGGAGGGGCAATGGCCAACTCCTGCCCTTTGGCGCCCATCAACTCGGTGTCTTCAATGGGTCCGCTGAGCGGAATTATTTGACCGAGGTAATAATCGTCTTTCAGCTCCGAATCACTAGTGGCATAAGAGGCATCAATTTTCAGATTTTCGGACGCCAGAAATGCGATCGATATTTCAGTACCACTTAAATCCGCATCCCCCATATTAATGGTGCCGTTAGCCGTCCAGTCGTCGGGGTCGGTGATGCCTCGCTGAATATCTTGCCAGCTCATCTGATAGGCAGTTGCATTAACCTGTAGGCGATTGTCCAGCCACTGGCTTTTCAGTCCCACCTCAATGTTAGTGAGACTGTCTTTGTTGTATTGATCAGGCAGAATGGAATCCGCGTTTTTAATCGAGTTATACCCACCCAAACGATAACCTTCGCTGAACAGGGCATAAATCATTTTGTCATCGTCGATATTGTAATTAAGAGCGACTTTGTAGAGAGTGTCATCGTCGTCCCCCTCATAAATATCGGTATCGTAAGCATTGCCTCGCGGCCACTCTTTTAGCTCATTGCGGTCTCGCTCATATTCAAACCAACGGGCGCCTACCGTTGCTGAAAAACGCTCCGTGAAGTCGTAGTTCATCTCTCCGAACACGGCGACCTGAGTGGTGGTGGAGCTATATTCTTCGCTATACCAATCGTCGGTGTTTGGAATATAGGTTTCATAAGCCAGGGCCCAATACATGCCAAAACCTGTATTGGCCAAGTCTTCTACACGCGCGAAGGTGTAGTCCCAATAATCTTCTGTTTTTTCATAAAAGGCACCCACCATCCACTTGAGGCGAGAGTCCCCCATCGAGGACAAACGAAGCTCATGTGTTGTGCGCTCTGCAGTCTGATCATTCACTGACGTTTCAGGGTGAAATCCCGTATCATAAAAAATGTTGTAATACAGATCGTCCCCGGGTGTGGCAAAGCGC
>CAJWCA010000225.1 GCA_913020395.1 uncultured Cellvibrionales bacterium
CTTGTACAACGACATAGAGTATTCCGCTGACGAGTCGAAGAATATTGATGAGCGACAGGCACTCAGTGGCGGTTTTGGTTTTCAGTTATGGGAGTCTGATCGCACCGCGCTTTCGTTTACCGGCGGTCTGACCTATGTGAAGGAGCTGTTCGACGCGCCGGTGACTGCCGGAGACGACTTTGTCAGCAAGAACGACCGTGTCGCTTGGCAGTTTGGCATTGACTACCGCTATGTCTTGCCCTTTGATGCAAAACTATTTCACAAGAACTCCCTATTCCAGTCCTTTGAAGACAGCAGCGACTGGCGATTTGAGTCCGATACCGGCATTAACATGCCCTTGTGGGGAGGTTTGTATTCTGAAATCAAATTTGAATACGACTATGACAATGCCCCTGTGAGTAACAATAAGCGAGATGACTCAGCGGTTAAATTTGGCGTTGGTTACAGCTGGTAAAACGCCTGTTTGATAGAAATGCCCCGGGGCACTAAATTCTCATTGCCTATTGCTATTTGGGTGAATCAGCACCATATAGTTTGTACAACTCTATAAGAAGGGGCTTTTCTGTGCGTCAGCTATTCCTGTTATTCATTATTGTACCCATAGTAGAAATGTGGGTATTAATTCAGGTTGGCACTAAAATCGGTGCTTTTTACACCATAGGCCTGGTGTTATTGACCGCGTTAGTGGGTATCAACTTACTGCGTCAACAGGGTCTGAGCACGCTCTGGCGCGCCCAACAACGCATGAATAGCGGCGAAATGCCGGTTCTGGAGATGGTGGAAGGGCTGCTGCTGGCTATTGGTGGTGCCTTACTGCTTACGCCGGGATTTATAACCGATGCAATAGGGTTTGCCTGTCTTTTACCGGGTTTGAGACAGCTCATCGTC
This sequence comes from uncultured Cellvibrionales bacterium, assembly GCA_913020395.1. Classification (GTDB taxonomy): domain Bacteria; phylum Pseudomonadota; class Gammaproteobacteria; order Pseudomonadales; family Cellvibrionaceae; genus CAJWCA01. Next base: position 889 of record CAJWCA010000225.1, read on the forward strand.
GCACGAATGGCGCGCCATTTTACCGTGGTGCAAGCGGGGTACAGGGCGGAAAGCACTGAGACCCAAGGCAAAAACCAGACAATTGAAGGGGATTTCAAACGCCATGACCCCTAAAGCCTTCCTATAACAGTCTTTTTACCCGGCAAGTGTTGAAATCCTGAAGGACACCCCCCATATCCTTTGCACCTGATTAACTATGGCGGCTGATGGCCATGTAATCAGCTCTGCCGGTAAAATTTGAGTGTCTGATGCTTGAAATCCACCCGGCAGACATTATATAGAGATCAGCCCTTTAATTTGTGTCGGAATTATCCGGCATTTGTTTATTTGTAACGCTAGTTTTGGAGACAAAAACGATGAAAATTCGTCCCTTACACGATCGTGTTGTGGTTCGCCGCAAGGAAGAAGAAGCAAAATCTGCCGGTGGTATTGTGCTGCCTGGTTCCGCACAGGAAAAACCCGCTCAAGGTGAAGTATTGGCCGTTGGCACGGGTCGCGTGCTGCAAAATGGCGACGTTCAGCCTCTGGACGTGAAAGTGGGTGACACTGTCGTGTTTGGCAAATACTCCGGTAGCAATACTGTAGAGATCGACGGTGAAGAGCTGCTGATATTGAACGAGAGCGAGCTTTACGGAATTTTGGAAGCTTAAGGCATTAGTCTTAGGTAAACCTGACGAATATTTGAGGAATAAACATCATGGCAGCAAAAGAAGTTAAATTTGGTGAAGGCGCCCGCAAAGGCATGTTGGCCGGCGTAAACATTTTGGCAGACGCGGTTAAGATCACCTTGGGCCCCAAAGGTCGCAATGTGGTATTGGACAAGTCTTTTGGCGCTCCTACCATCACTAAAGACGGTGTTTCCGTTGCAAAAGAAATCGAGCTGTCTGACAAGTTCGAAAACATGGGCGCACAGATGGTGAAAGAAGTGGCCTCTAAAGCGTCTGACGATGCAGGCGACGGCACCACAACGGCCACCGTACTGGCACAGGCTATTGTTAATGAAGGTCTGAAATCAGTTGCCGCTGGCATGAACCCAATGGATCTGAAGCGCGGTATCGACAAAGCCATTGCTGCAGCGGTTGCCCACATTCAGTCGATTGCACAGCCTTGTACCGACAGCAAATCTATCGCCCAGGTGGGCACCATCTCTGCGAATTCCGACGAATCTATCGGCAGCATCATTGCCGACGCGATGGACAAAGTGGGTAAAGAAGGTGTGATCACTGTTGAGGAAGGCAACAGCCTTGAAAATGAATTGGATGTTGTTGAAGGCATGCAGTTTGATCGCGGTTACCTCTCTCCTTACTTCATTACCAATCAAGACAACATGAGTGTTGAGCAAGAGTCTCCATTCATTCTGTTGGTTGATAAAAAAATCTCCAACATCCGTGAATTGCTGCCTGTTCTGGAAGCTGTCGCTAAAGCGGGCAAGCCTCTGATGATCATTGCAGAAGACGTTGAGGGCGAAGCCCTGGCCACATTGGTTGTTAACAACATGCGTGGCATTGTGAAAGTTGCCGCGTGTAAGGCACCTGGTTTTGGCGATCGCCGCAAAGCAATGTTGCAGGACATTGCTACTCTGACCGGTGGTACTGTGATCTCTGAAGAAGTCGGCCTGGACCTGGAGAGCACAACGCTTGAGCACCTGGGTTCTGCCAAGCGTGTAACGCTGAGCAAAGAGAATGCCGTGATTGTTGATGGCGCAGGTAATGTCGATGAAATTCAGGGCCGCGTACAGCAGGTTCGCGCTCAGATTGAAGAATCTTCTTCCGACTACGACCGTGAGAAATTGCAAGAACGTGTTGCCAAGCTGGCAGGCGGTGTTGCAGTGATCAAGGTAGGTGCGGCGACTGAAGTTGAAATGAAAGAGAAAAAAGCCCGTGTTGAAGATGCTTTGCATGCAACACGTGCAGCGGTTGAAGAGGGTGTTGTTGCCGGTGGTGGCGCAGCCTTGATTCGCGCGGTTGCGGCTATTGCTGAAACCAAGGGTAGCAATGATGACCAGGTCGCCGGTGTAGGCATCGCTATTCGTGCGATGGAAGCACCATTGCGTCAGATCGTCACAAACGCGGGCGAAGAAGCCTCTGTGGTTGCTGAGAAAGTCAGAAATGGCGAAGGTAACTTTGGTTACAATGCAGGTACCGGTGAGTATGGCGATATGTTGGCCATGGGTATTTTGGATCCTGCCAAGGTAACACGTACCGCGCTGCAAGCTGCGGGTTCTATTGCCGGTCTGATGATTACGACCGAAGCAATGGTTGCCGACAAGCCTGAAGAAGGTGGTGCTGCTGGTGGCATGCCTGATATGGGTGGCATGGGCGGCATGGGTGGTATGGGTGGCATGGGCGGCATGATGTAATTGCTGCAAGTGCACAAATAACACTCAATTTTGAGCTGTTTCAGTCTGGGTTTGTAACAGACTAATAAAAAAGCCCCGTTTGTTCGGGGCTTTTTTTTGTCTTTTGGTATTGCCGGCTTCTTATTTGGCATTTCAGGCGCTAGAATAGCGCTCAGCTATTCCGGGAAGCGTTTTGAGCGAATCAGAACTGGAATAACAAAAACTAAGATCGTGAAACTTTCTCTGAGTAAGGATAGTGCTATGGAATTTGTTAATTTTCTCGCCCGCTGGGGCCATTTGTTGTTTGGTATGACCTGGATTGGATTGTTGTACTATTTCAACTTCATCCAAGGGGGCTATTTCAAACAAGCTTCTCCAGAAGGTTTAAGTGATGCCAAGGCAAAATTGGCTCCTGAAGCGCTTTGGTGGTTCCGTTGGGGCGCCATGTTTACCTTCCTGACCGGTGTAATTTTGCTGATGGGTGTATCCAAGCAGCATGTAATGAATGACTACATTGTAGTGGGTGCCACCATGGGAACATTGATGTTCCTCAATGTTTGGTTGATTATCTGGCCAAACCAGAAAATCGCACTGGGCATGGTAGAGGGCGACGGACCTGCAGCGGGTGCCAAAGCACTGCTGGCTTCACGCACCAATGTGTTGTTCTCTGGCCCAATGGCCTACGGCATGCTGGCTGGCGCTCACGATGGTGGTTACGCCAATGCTAACCTTCAACTGGGCACCGGCGGTGGCACTGCGCTTTGGGTTGCTCTGGCAATTGTTGCCGCTTTGGAAGTCAATGCCATTGTGGGTAAACAAGGTCCTATGACCACAGTGAAAGGTGTTATCACCAGCAGCATCGTGCTGACAGCTATCGTGATGGGCGCTCTGACCTACCTGTAAGAGGCAGAATCCAGAACGTGAATGACCGAGAAAGCCGGCGCTTCGAGAGAAGCCGCCGGCTTTCTTTTTTCTGCGTCTTATTCCTGTTATAAATACATCCTTAATTTCACTTGAACAGATTTGTCCCATGGAAAGAAAAGAACCGACACTGGGTGGTGCATCCCCTGATGATCACATAGAGAGCGCTCCTCGCAAATCCCGGCCTGCCCGCTCCGCGCCGGCACCTGCTGCGCCGACACAAGGCTCTGGATTTATAGGCGGCTTTGCATTGTTAGTGGCCGTGGCCGCGCTGGGTGGTAGTGGGTATTTGGCCTGGCAACTACAGCAAGCGCAGGAGGAGCTGGTTAGTGCTGACTCTCGCATTGCCTCGCTCGAGCAGAAACTGGAATTATCCGATGACGAATCCAGTCAATCCGTTACGGCCATTCGATCAAAGCTGAAATGGGCAGATGCAGAAATACGCAAGCTTTGGGGTGTTTCATACGACACTAATCGCAAGAGTATCGCTAGCCAAAAAAGCCAATTGGCCAAACTGGACAAGAGTCTAAGTTCGGCGATAAAAGACTTGAAGAAAGCCAGCGCCAAGGCCGGCACCGCCGAAAAGAAAGCGGGTGATCTGGGGGCGTCGCTCACCTTATTGACACAGCAAGTGAACAGCGACAAAAGCAAATACGACAAAGCCATTGGTGGCGCGACGGATCAGCGCAAACAAATTCAAAATGCGGTAGACGATATCAATCGATTGAAACAACAATTGGCGAAACTGAATCTCGACCTGAACGGGCGAGTGAAGGACAATGAAGAGGCGATCGACGCCATCGATAAACACCGGGTGAGTGTCAACCGGGAGATCCAGCAAATAAAAGGCCAACTGGGTAACACGGTACCCTGATATCTTTTTTGGAGGTGTGGCAGCAAAGCTCGCCTCCATAGTGTAAAATTTGGATATTGCCCTGACGGGGCAATCACCTATCCTCCCGAGACAAGAGATTCGCGCATGACCACCGTAATTCGCCAAGCCGACCTGATCGATAGCGTAGCAGACGCGCTACAGTTCATATCCTATTACCATCCTAAAGACTTCATTGACGCCGTTGAAGCGGCTTATCACCGTGAAGCGTCTAAAGCCGCTAAAGATGCGATGGCTCAAATCCTGATCAATTCCCGTATGTGTGCCCAGGGGCATCGACCGATTTGTCAGGACACCGGTATTGTGACGGTGTTTCTGGAGGTGGGAATGGACATTCAGTGGGAAGGTGACATGAGTGTGGACGACATGGTGAATGAGGGGGTGCGTAGAGCTTACCTGCTTCCTGACAATGTCTTGCGCGCATCAGTGTTGGCAGACCCTGACGGGGCCCGCAAGAATACGGGCGACAATACCCCTGCGGTTATCAATTACAAAATTGTACCGGGCAACACTGTAGATGTGCACGTGGCGGCCAAAGGCGGTGGCTCTGAGGCAAAATCGAAATTTGCAATGTTGAACCCCTCCGACTCAGTCGTGGATTGGGTGCTAAAAATGTTGCCAACGATGGGTGCAGGTTGGTGTCCACCGGGCATGCTGGGTATAGGTATTGGTGGTACCGCTGAAAAAGCGATGTTGATGGCAAAAGAATCATTGCTGGAGCCTATTAATATTCAGGACCTGCAGGAAAAGGGAGCAGAGAGCCGCGCTGAAGAACTGCGGCTGGAACTCTATGACAAGGTTAACGGGCTCGGTATTGGCGCACAGGGTCTCGGAGGGCTCACCACCGTATTGGATGTAAAAGTTAAAGATTGCCCTACACACGCGGCTAACAAACCTGTTGCCTTGATTCCAAATTGCGCTGCAACTCGGCATACACATTTTGTTCTGGATGGAACGGGCCCGAGTTTGCAAACACCGCCTAACCTGGAAGATTGGCCAGAAATCAGCTGGGAGGTGGGAGACAGTGTCAGACGGGTTGATCTAGACAGTGTGACCAAAGAAGATTTGCTGTCATGGCAACCCGGCGAAACCGTGTTGTTGTCGGGTAAATTACTCACAGGTCGAGACGCTGCTCACAAGCGCATGATCGACATGATTTCCAAGGGCGAAGAGTTGCCGGTTGATATGACTGGGCGATTTATTTATTACGTTGGGCCCGTTGACCCGGTGCGAGAAGAGGCCGTGGGTCCCGCAGGCCCCACAACAGCCACTCGCATGGACAAGTTTACCCGCACAATGTTGGAAAAAACGGGATTGATTGGCATGGTGGGTAAAGCTGAACGCGGTCCCACGGCGATTGAGGCGATCAAAGACAATAAGGCCGTCTACTTAATGGCCGTTGGTGGCGCAGCCTATCTGGTTTCAAAGGCGATCACGAGCGCTAAAGTGGTTGGTTTTGAAGACCTGGGCATGGAGGCAATCTACGAGTTCACCATTAAAGATATGCCTGTCACGGTTGCCGTGGATGTGAACGGGGAGTCCGTGCACCAAACGGGCCCACAAATCTGGAAGGCCAAAATTGAGCAGGGCACGATAGAGGTTCAATGACCATGAGTGCTCTTTCAAGCGAAGTCTGCGAAGCGTGCCGGGCTGGTGCGCCGAAGGTTAGTGATGAAGAGCTCGCGGCTTTGCTTAGAGAGATACCAGGTTGGACTGCAGTTGTCGTTGAAGGTATGTTGCAGCTGCAGCGTGAATTCTCTTTTGCCAATTTTGTTGAGGCGATGGCGTTTACACAGAGAGTTGCCGACATTGCCGAAGAAGCAGACCATCATCCGGCCTTGTTAACCGAATGGGGTAAAGTGACGGTTAACTGGTGGACACATAAAATCAACGGCCTGCATCGAAATGACTTTATCCTGGCCGCAAGAACTGATGAGTGCCTGAATACGTGAAACGCATGAACATGACAGGGTTTATTTTGGCAGCGTTGGCCCTGCTGGTGTTGTCCACTCCAGTGATTGCCTCTCCCTCTGCGCTTGTGCTCAACGATCTGGCTGCGATTCAAGCACCGGCTGAGTATGAAAATATCCATGTCAAAGCTCTGTCGTCCGACCAGCATGCTTCGGAATTTCTAATTTTTATCAAAAAGTTTGTACCACTTCATCGCCATGAAACACATTCTGAAACGATTTATGTGCTTGAAGGCGTGGCGGAGATGCAAATCGGCAACAAACAATACACCTTAAAAAAGGGGAGTTTCATCAAGGTTCCCCAAGGTGTGGCACACGGAGTGCGTGTGCTCTCTTCAACGGCGCTAAAGGTGCTGTCAGTGCAGGCGCCAGAGTTTTTTGGCAAAGACAGGTTTTCCGCTGAGTAATGCCTGATTCCACTAGGAGGAGCTCCAAGCTCTGATGAATACCTTATATTGGCACGACTATGAAACATGGGGTGAAGTGCCTTCCCAAGATAAACCCAGCCAGTTTGCCGGACTTCGTACGGATGAAGATCTCAACGTCATCGGCGACCCCCTGGTGTTTTATTGTAAACCGAGTGCTGATGTTCTCCCCAAACCCATTGCCTGCCTTATCACGGGAATCACGCCGCAGCAGGCCCTGGCCGAAGGCGTGA
>CAJWCA010000226.1 GCA_913020395.1 uncultured Cellvibrionales bacterium
TATCTTTGTGGTTGGTGGTATACAACCACCGGGTCAGACCTTTAGCGGGACCGTGTGCCATTGTTTACCTCCTACTTACCTTGCTTGTGCTTGAGTATATCGATTGGCTGAACATGGTCACCCATGTTGTTGCCCCAGGCGTTGCGCTCATATGTGACAACCGCAGCGACATCAACTTCGCTCAGCTGAGCACCAAATGCCTGCATCGCTGTACCGGGTACGCCGTCAATAACCATAGCGTTGTGTACATTGATGGGGCCCATTGCCACGGCACTGCCTTTCAAGGCGGGGAACACCCCGGGCACACCTTCACCATTAGCCATATGACAGGCCGCACAGTTCTTAACGTAAACCTCTTCACCTTTGGTGTAGAGCTCGTCGAAGGTAAATGTCTTTTCAGTGAGCGCTTTGAGCGCCTTAGCGTCAGCTTGTTTGGCGGCAATCCACTGCTGATATTCAGCTTCCGGCACGGCCTTCACAACAATCGGCATGAAGCCGTGATCTTTGCCACACAGTTCGGCGCACTGACCACGGTAAATGCCAGGCTCTTCAATACGAGTCCAGCTTTCATTCACAAATCCGGGAATGGCGTCTTTTTTGACGGCCAGATCAGGCACCCACCAGGCGTGAATCACGTCGGCAGCGGTGATCAGGAAACGAACCTTTTTACCGGTGGGTATCACCAGGGGTTCATCAACCTCTAAAAGATAATTGGGGTTTTTGGGCGCTCGGTTGAAAATTTCGTCCGCCGGCGTCGATAGACTACTGAAGAAACTCACATCGTTTTCAATGTAGTCGTATTTCCACTTCCACTGATAACCCGTAATCAGAATATCGACTTCTGATTCGCTGGTATCATAAATCTTAACCAGTGTTTTGGTGGCTGGAACAGCCATAATGATCAGGATTAGGAAGGGTGCAACGGTCCAGATAATTTCCAGTGTTGTACTTTCATGGAAATTAGATGCTTTCGCACCGTTTGCTTTGCGGTGAACAATCATGCTGTAAAACATGACGCCAAATACCACCACTCCAATACCGACACACCACCAGAATATATTCATGTGGAGGCCGTATATTTCCTGGCTCATCTGGGTGACCCCCTGAGGCATATTAACACCCCAACGCTTAACCTCATCTGCCAGAGACTGATGACTCATCATCAGCACTGCAGGGCTAAGCAACCAGGCAAATAGCCTATGTGCTTTTTTCAACATCGCCCAATGTCTCCGTGTAGCTTGTTTATACTTATTTTCACTGTGAACAATAACGGTCGCGACCCAAAGCCATTACACTTTGATGTTGCCACGCCTAGCTCATTGTTATAGCTTCTCGGTTCAAACACAGGCCCACATTGGTAGGGTATTACCCTCTCACCGTGGTGATGCGCTCACGCTGTCTACCGACCAGCGCAATCCAATTTACAATCGCCTAATGGCTATTTTGTAAACAAGATCAGCCTAAGAAAATTTAACTTTCAGCTTACCGTCTGCTGACTGCGACAATCTGTCGCGGTTTCAGCAGCGTAAGAAGGCCATAAGAAGGCAAAAAAGTCAATGAATTTATTATGTTAGCGGCTTTTTTTTGCGCTAACTCTCGGACAGTATTGGTGAATTTTTGAACAAGGTTATTCAGGTAATAGGCCCTGTGCCGCTGCATAGAAATGTCTGGCGGCTCGCATGGCCAATGATTCTCAGTAATATTTCCTTGCCCCTACTGGCAGCGGTGGATACCGCATTGCTCGGACACCTCGAAAATCCGACGTTTCTGGGTGCGGTGGCGGTGGGTAGCAGTATCCTCACATTCCTCTACTGGTCTTTTGGGTTCCTGCGCATGGGCACAACCAGTCTGACGGCCCGCGCCTTTGGCGCACAGGATATGAGCCAGTGCCGAATGCTGCTGGCCCAGAGCGCTGTGCTTGCTATGGGTTTATCTTTGTTACTGATTGTTTTGCAATCACTGATATTCCCACTGGCCTTAACACTCATGGATCCGAGCCCCGCCACGCGGGATCTCGCACTCACCTATTGTCAAATTCGCATTTTCAGTGCACCTGCAACGTTAGCCACTTACGGCATTGTTGGTTGGTTTATAGGTTTACACAATACCCGGGCCCCGCTGCTAATCATGCTGGGTACCAATGTGCTCAATATCATTCTGGATTGCATCTTCATTCTAGGCCTTGATATGAAAAGTGAAGGCGCTGCGCTAGCCACCGTCATCGCTGAATATACGGGTCTGTTTTTAGGTCTCTATCTAATGCGTAACACGCTGAAAGGGCTCGGTGGAACACTAGACTACCCCAAGTTGCTGCAGCTGCATTATTACAGTGATTTACTCAGGGTGAACCGGCACTTGTTTATACGCACTGCCTGCCTGTTGTTCAGCTTCTCTTTTTTCACGGCACAAGGTGCCCGGCAAGGAGATACCTTGCTTGCGGCCAATGCCATCATTATGCAGCTGCTCATGTTGATGGCCTATGGCCTGGACGGTTTTGCCCACGCCTCGGAAGCGCTGATTGGGAAAGCCATTGGCCGAAAGAGACTTGATGAATTTTACAACGCCTGTCGAGCCACAACATTTTGGGCCTTTGTGACGGCGATGTTATTTACGGCCGTTTTCCTATTGGCAAAGATTCCTATCATTTTGGTCTTCAGTGACATTGAGGCCTTAACCAACGAACTCATGACCTATTACGCTTGGCTGTATATCTTGCCTCTCATTTGTGTTTGGAGTTACCAGTTAGACGGCATATTTATCGGTTCCGGAAAAACCAGAGGCATGCAATACTCTATGTTACTGTCTGTGTTTCTGGTTTATTTGCCGTCATGGTATCTCACGCAGCACTGGGGAAATCACGGCCTTTGGTTTGCTTTCTGTGTATTTAACCTCGCAAGAACCCTGAGCATGGCCAATCTCTACGCCAGATACAGCCGCCTGAAAAGTTGGTTTTGAGGGCAGCTTAAGCTCTCAAGTCTTATTTGAGGCCGAAGATAGAAGAAGACGGTATTAAGGCAGGCTTGTTATTTATCCAATAAGCATTACCTTTAAAGAGGCAAAGAGGGATTCTTTGTCCGCAACTAGCCATTTGTAAAGAACTAACCATTTGTAAAGATAAACAGGTCGATAGAATTGAGTAGCCTCGCAAACAATCAAATTGATGAGATTAAAGATCGAATTGCTCAGGCAATTGCCCATGAGCAATCAACAGCTTTGCTGCAAAATCAGTTTGCCAGCAATATCGATCGGCTACACAATGCGATTACTCTGCCAGAAAACAATGAAGTGTCGGCACTGATGGACTTTGTGGTGCAATATATTGAACATGTGCCCAAATTCATTGAGGCAATATCCAGTATCGCCGATGACGCGGGAATCGATGAATACAGCCAAACGTTTTTAGCCATTGCCCGGGATTATTTTGTATCACCGCCCAAAGCGATCACAAGCAATGAACATTCAGGTCTGATTGGTCTTATGGATGAAGCTTACCTTGCACATCGCCTGATCGAAGAGCTCAACGACCGCTTAATTGGTCAAATTGGCATTCCACTGGCGCCCATGGATATGACACGCTCAAACATTATTATTCACCACCTGATTGGCGAACCTTTTGCCAATGAATTGGATCTGGCGGTGCACTATTCTGTTGAATCCTTGATACCCAGAGACAAGCTATTTAAAAGTGACGTTTTTTTGTCTTACATTGACGATCACAAAAAACATGGCTGGACCAACGAGTTAAATCGCTGGCCCTGTTTGGCCAACGATTTATCTATTTCCTTACGGTTTGAAAATACAAGCAGTTCATCCAGCGAAAAAGAACCCTTCTTACATTAAGACTCTGGTTTATCTTTGAGAGGCGGGAACTGTAATACTTGGGTATCCTGCTCTTTCTCCTGTTCAGTTCTATTCACTCGGGTTTCCATTTCACGGCCCGAGCTGTTGATATGGATCTCATCCTTGAATCCACAACTGACACACTCTCTATAGTTTGTATCCTCTTGCGAGTACACCTGAATTTTATCTTGCGCAGAGCAGCGGGGGCAGACTGCCCCCGCTAGAAAACGTTTTTTCTTGCTAAATGACACTGGTAAAAGCTCCTTCAGCTAAGATCACTAATGCCGGAATGACGTAACAGAGGTCCAATTTCAGGTTCTCTCCCACGAAACCGCTTAAACAAAGCCATAGGTTCTTCCGAACCGCCTCGCTCAAGAATATTCTCCAGAAACTGTTTACCCGTCTCTTTATCAAATACACCCTTCTCTTCAAACAGCGAAAACGCATCGGCAGAAAGTACTTCAGCCCACTTGTAGCTGTAATAACCTGCGGCGTATCCACCCGCAAAAATATGACCAAAACTGTTCTGGAATTTGTTGTAGGCAGGAGGCTCGATAACCGCCACCTCTGCACGTACTTCATCCAATACACTTTGTGGACTACGGGGAGCTTCTGGCTCGTACTGTCGGTGCAAACGGAAATCAAACATAGCAAATTCCAGCTGGCGAACCAGCTGCATCCCCGACTGGAAATTTTTCGCCGCCAACAATTTTTCCAGCATTATCTCAGGTAAAACTTCATCCGTTTGATAGTGGCTGGAAATTAGTGGAATCACGGATTTTTCCCAACACCAGTTTTCTAAAAATTGACTGGGCAACTCAACAGCGTCCCAGGGCACACCATTAATCCCACTGACCGCAGCCACTTCAATTTTTGTTAACATGTGGTGAAGACCATGACCAAATTCGTGAAAAAGTGTTGTCACTTCATCATGAGTTAACAGCGCCGGGGTATCACCTACAGGCGGAGTAAAATTGCACGTTAGGTAAGCTACCGGTAACTGAACCCCTGTTTCAGTGCGGCGTCTTGCCCGGCAATCGTCCATCCACGCGCCACCTCGTTTTTGGTTTCTCGCATAAAGGTCTAGGTAAAAACTGGCAATCACTTTGCCATTCCGACTGATGTCGTAGAACCGCACATCGTCATGCCACTTTTCAACGTTCTTATTTTCTTCAACATCAATGTCATAAAGTGTGTTCACCACTTTAAACATGCCTTCTACAACACGACCTGCCGGGAAGTAAGGCCGTAGTTCTTCTTGAGAAACCGCGTATTTTTCCTGCCGAAGTTTTTCTGAGAAATAGGCAACATCCCAAGCTTCAAGCTTATCGATAGCTTGTGCTTTTCGAGCAAACACACTCAGCTCTTCAACATCCTGTTTTGCAACAGGCAAAGATTTTTCAGCCAACTCTACCAGGAAGGTCTCAACTTGATCGGTGTTTTCAGCCATCTTTGTCGCAAGTGAGAGTTCAGCGTAGTTTTCAAAACCCAGCAATACACTGAGCTCATGCCGCAGGGCGAGTGTCTCAACAATGAGAGAACTATTGTCCCACTGTTTCGGGTCATCGCCGGAGTCCGCAGCAACTAGTCCACCTTCCGAGGCGCGAGATACAAATGCTTGATACATCTCCTGACGTAAGTTCCTGTCGTCTGCATAAGTCATTACTGCCAGATAAGATGGAATGTCCAGCGTAATCACATAACCTTTTAGGTTTTTTTGTTTTGCTGCTTCCGCAGCCTGAGCCAATGCCGTTTCCGGCATGCCAGCGAGAAGATCCTTTTGCTCTTCGCCGATGAGCTTGAACCAGGCTTGAGTTGCATCCAGCACATTATTAGAAAATTGTGTAGATAGTTCCGACAAACGATTTTTGATTTCTCCATATCGTTGTTTTTTGTCTTCCGCCAAAGAGACACCCGCCAGCCGGAAATCCCTCAGAGCATTATCGATCGCTTTTTGCTGGGCGATAGACAGCTCGGCATATTCTTCACTGTCTGCAAGTTGCTGATACGCCTGACAAAGCGCTGTATTTTGGCTCAGCTCAGTGCCATAGGCAGTCAGTTTTACAACGCTTTTATTGTAGGCATCACGCAAGTCATCACTGTTGACAACAGCATTCATGTGGCCCACTGGCGACCACGCCTGATTGAGGCGGTCTGCCTGTTCTTCCAGTGGTTCAACCAAGGTCGCCCAGCTCAGCTGTTTAAGTTCACCCAACAGTTTGTTAAGGTGCTTTCGGCCTTCGTCAATGAAGGCGTCAACTGCCGGTTCAACGTGCTCGGCCCGAATGTGTGCAAAAGGCGGCAGGCGGTGCGCCACGCGTAGGGGGTTACTCATGGGTTATTTATCTCAATAATTCAAGTCGCGTCTATGTTACGCCCCGTTAGGCTGTCTCACAACTGATTGAAATTGGAGAATGTCATGAGCGCTTCAGGCTCTATTCGCCCCCACAAAGGGCATACGCCGGTATTGGCAGATCGTGTTTTTGTTGACGCCTCTGCCGTCGTGATTGGGGACGTGAAAATAGGTAAAGACTCTTCAGTGTGGCCCCTCACGGTTGTCCGTGGAGACATGCATCACATCCGCATCGGAGAACGCACCAGTGTTCAGGATGGATCTGTTTTACACATCACTCACGCAGGCCCCTTTAATCCAGACGGTTACCCTCTCGCGGTGGGCAGTGATGTGACCATTGGCCACTCTGTTACCTTACACGGCTGCACCATTGGGGACCGGGTGCTGGTAGGCATGAATTCCATGGTGATGGACGGCGCCGTGGTTGAAGATGATGTGGTGATTGGCGCCGGATCGCTGGTGCCACCGGGCAAAGTGCTTGAGAGCGGGTATTTGTACATGGGTTCGCCCTGCAAACAGGTGAGGCCGCTCAAAGAGAAAGAAATGAATTTCTTTACTTACTCAGCGGCTAATTATGTACGCCTAAAAGACGAATATCTGGCTGAATGACACCACGGGGTTTATGAAAGTGATTCCCTCAACAAACGGATCACTGCTGGAGTCTGAGGCTCCACACCCCGCCATAGGGTGAACGATTCCGCTGCCTGCCCCACCAACATACCCAAACCGTCGGCACAGGCGGTAGCCCCATGATCCTTCGCCCAACGTAGAAAAACAGTGGGCTCCGCAGCGTATGTCATGTCATAACAGCAGGCGCCTGGTGCTAAAAGCTTGTCTGGCAGAGGAGGCAAGTCTCGACTCAAGCTCGCTGAGGTGCCATTAATCACCAGATCAAACTGACTGTTAATCAGATCGTCAAAACCCCGGGCATCAATTTCACCCAAACCCAGCTTTGAAAAATCATCAGCCAGGGACTGTGCTTTTGCTTTAGTTCTGTTCGCTAGTACAAACTTTGCGGGGTGTTGTTCCAGAAGTGGCTCCAAGACCCCCCTCACCGCACCACCCGCGCCCAGAATTAGCACCCTCTTGCCCGTAATAGACCAAGCCAGATTATTCACAATATCGTTAACCAGGCCCACACCGTCAGTGGTGTCGCCCAAAATATTGCCATCTTCAGTGCGGATCAAGGTGTTAACGGCGCCAGCTCGCTGCGCTCGATCACTTACGTTTGTTGCAAAGGCATAGGCCGCAAGCTTGCAGGGGGCCGTTATATTCAAGCCGAGCCCACCTTCAGAGAAAAAAAGGCTGGCGGCAGACTCAAACGCTTCAACGTTGACTTGTTGTTTACCGTAAGTCAGGTGCTGCCCAGTTTGTAGGGCAAACTGCTGGTGAATAAAGGGCGACTTCGATTGTGTAATCGGGTCCCCAAAAACCGCATATTGA
>CAJWCA010000227.1 GCA_913020395.1 uncultured Cellvibrionales bacterium
GTCGCACGTTATGCTGAGTCTGCCGATGGGCGTGAATACGGAGCGGCTTATGAATCTAATCAGCGCTTTAATTTATCGGTGCAAGGTGAGCTGGATGAAGATGAGCTGAAGGCAATCAACGATTTGTTAGGCGAAGTGAATGATCTCGCAGAGGATTTTTTTGCAGGGGATGTAGACAAAGCCTTTCAGGCTGCTGTTGATATAGGTTACGATGCCAGCGAGATTTCGAGCTTTGCACTGCGCTTGACCCACACTGACGTTCAGCGGTTTTCTAATGCCTATCGCGTCGATGACAATGAGTCTCTGAGCAATCGGTTAAAACCGGTAGGGCAATTTGCCCAGCAGGCTCTAGAGGCCTTGAAAAGCATTGAAGCTCTGGAGCAACCTGACGCCTTCCTGCGCGAATTGCTGAATGCGATGAGCGAGCACAAGGGGCACGAAAATAGCAGGTTGGCAGACTTTGTAGAGACACTGAAGGAACATTTGCCCTCTGAATGAAGACCCTTGTTTTATATTCGACCCTAGGTTGCCACCTTTGTGATGTTGCCAAGTCATTGGTGTGGTCTGAAATTCGTCAGCAAGGCTTCACATTAGAGGAAGTCGACATAGCCGATTCGGATGACCTGATGGAAAAGTATGCGCTCCGTATCCCTGTGTTACTGATTCAAGGTGAGGAGAATGATCTGGGCTGGCCATTCGATTCGGGGCAGTTGCGAGACTACTTGAGAATATCCCCCCCGGTTTAAATCCATCAGATATTACTAGTGGCGCTTTCGTCAGAGGACTATTCCGTTAGTGAAATATTCTCCAGCGCACTTGTTGTCCAACTCAAACTGCTGGTATACATGGCGGCCAACTCGGACGCGCTGACTTTGTTTTGTTCCAGGAAAGGCCAGTCGATATTATCCCAATCACCTCGTTCGTAGGTCATGGCTATTTTCAGGATTTTTCCTTCGGTACCTTCATATTTCAGCAAGGCGTTAACCAAGTTAGCATTGAGCGAAATCTTGTCCAGAAGCTCTTCGAGGGGAGTGTCTAGAAAGGCATCCAGTGTTGATAAAAGACCGACAGTGAAGTGAGAGTCTGCTCTTCGTTTCCCTGTGATTGCCAAGCCCAGTACTTGGCAAAACCGAGCACGACACATACTGGTGACAGAGAGCTCCAGAGGTTTATTAGAAATATTCGACATTGCCAGCAGAGTTACCCAGCTGCGAATTTGTAGTAGTCCCAGCAGTGTAATGGCCTGGCGCAAGGACTCAATTTCTGTGACCAGATTAAAGGCGGCTGAATTAATGAGTTTTAATAGCTTATAACTCAACACAGGGTCATGGGATATTAGCGTTTCAATTTCACCGACTTCCGTGGCGGGGTCGTTAAGTTGAGCTAACAACTGCATAATGGCCTGGCGGTTTTCTGATATCTGGCGCCCTTTAATCAGCTTGGGGCGGGAGAGGAAAAACCCTTGGAACAAATCAAAACCCAGAGACTTGCATTTTTCCAGCATTTCATAGGTTTCTACTTTTTCTGCTAGCAAGGTCAATTCATAAGATTGTAGAAACTCTACATACTCCTTTAGCTGGCCATCCGATAAGGCCAGCACGTCCAGTTTAACAATGTCTGCGTGATCCAGTAGCGGTAGTGTCTCCTGGTTGAGTTCAAAGTCGTCCAGGGCAATGGTATAGCCCTCAGACCGCAGGTTGGCGAGTCGGCTGACTAACTTATCATCAACTTCAATACCTTCGAGTACTTCAATGACCAGTTGCTGACGATTGAAAGGTGGAGAGGTGTCGAGCAGTTTGCGGGTAAAATTAATGTATGCCTTGTGTTTGCCGATGACATCTTCAATGGCAAGGTCGGTGAACGCGCGTAACATAACCTGAGAGCTTGCCCGGTCAGCGTCGGAGAAAATGGCACGATTTTCATCTGTGTCCCGGCATAACAGTTCGTAGGCGACGACGTTCATTTTTCTGTCGAATATAGGTTGCCGGGCCAGCAGAGGAAGGTTGTCGGTCATGTGAAGCAGTATAATCCTGATGTGTGGCCACTAGGGCACTTTCCTGTGTCTTCACCATACAATAGCCTAAATAAGATGAATAGCGCCAGTTATAAGAGAATTTTAGAGCCAAACTTGGGCTAATGAGTTTGCTGGGATAAACTTAAACGAAGGCAATGGTCTGAGCGTGTGCAAGGGAAACAGGTAATATGTCTAAAATATTGGAAACGGTGAATCAACGGACTCAGCTAGTTGGACAAAACCGTCTTGAGCTGCTCATGTTTCACCTGAACGGGCGTCAATTATTTGCTCTGAATGTATTTAAGATTCAGGAAGTGGTCCGCTTGCCCGTTATTACTGAATTACCTCACCGGCACGAGGTTGTGCGGGGGGTCGCTCATATGCGGGACAAAACAATTCCGGTGATCGATTTGAATGCCGCAGTTTATGGCAGGCCTCTGCGTGATCTCGAATCGGCCAACATGATTGTGACGGAATACAATCGTTCCGTGCAGGCTTTTCTGGTCGGCCCGGTTGAGCGCATTGTTAATTTGAACTGGGAAGACGTACTGCCACCGCCCACAGGAACTGGGCGGCAGCATTATCTCACGGCCATTACCCGCATCGATGAGCAGATAATAGAAATTCTGGATGTGGAGCGAGTCTTGGCCGATATCATGCCCTACGACACCTCAGTCTCCCCAGAGCTATTGGATGAGGACCTTGCAGGGCGTGCCCGCGCCTCAAAGATCAAGCTTTTGATGGCTGATGACTCTAATACAGCCATCACCCAAGTACGGGCAACCTTGCAAAATCTGGGTGTTGAAGTCATTGGCGTTCAGGATGGCCTACAAGCCCTGGAGTTGATGAAAGGCTGGATCAATAAGGGGATTAACGTTAAAGAGCATATTTTGATGTTAATAACTGACGCTGAGATGCCGGAAATGGACGGGTACCGACTAACCTATGAGGTTAGGCAGAACCCGGCTTTAAGTGATCTGTTTGTGGTGCTGCATACTTCACTGAGTGGCAGTTTTAACAGTGCCATGGTGGAAAAAGTGGGCTGTGATGGGTTTATGTCTAAATTCCAACCCGATGAATTGGCTAAGTTGGTTCAGGAGCGAGTACGCAAACACTTCACCCAAATAGATTCAGAATAACTCAACTTCATCATCGTTATCCCCTGCGGCACTTTCTTGTTGTTCGAAGTGGTGCCGATAAATTTCCAGTGCCTCTCTGACACTGTCGCCCCTTAAAATGTGTTCAAACATTAGTCGTTCCGAATCCATCGAATAGCTGGACATCACTGAGTCTTGTATTGACAGCCAGGCATCGGGTTTATTGCGAAGCGATTTGTCGCCCATGATATCAGACACTTTTTCCAGGCTACGCGCGACATGATCTAAACGTTGACTGAATCGATCATAAAACTGAAAGGCTGTAACGGCTTGCTGAATTCTATCGAGCATTTCAGCTGCCGTTTCACTGACACTGTCTTTGAACTCTTGTATTTTGGCCGGGTCGTCAAGGGATTGAATCTGCTGGTTGACATGGGTGGAATGCTGCGCCAAGCGAGTAAACGAATGTGTGAGTTCATCAACGGATAGCGAGCTGTCGGCAACGGACGCTTCGATTTGGCAGACCGCGAGGCATAACATTTTAATCGTTTCTTCAATATGCAGCCAATCGGCACCTTCATCCTGAGTCTGAGATGTATCGAGCGCGTGGGGGCTACCGTGGCTTTCCGTAGTCATATATCTGTCCTGATCCTAGTTTTTGCAATGCACTATTACTACAGTGTAGTTAAACCCTTGAAAATTGCTCAATCAGGGTCAGAAAAACTTATAAGTGCATACCCGCTTCGAGTGGTTTGACCATGGAGGGCTCTTGTCCCAGTTTGTGCCCGTAGATTACTGAGAACGACAATACGTTTTGAACGTAGCCTCGGGTTTCTTTATAGGGAATTGTCTCAATCCAGATATCAAAAGGCATTTTCCCTTCGCTGGCTGACAGCCATTTCCTCACCCGGGTAGGGCCGGCATTATAAGCTGCAGCCGCAAGAATTCGATTGCCTTCAAATTGACGCAGAAGGGTATTGAGGTAGCGGCTACCCAGGGTGATGTTCTGAGAGGGATTTAATAAATCGCGGTAGCTATAGCGCAAACCACTTTTACGAGCGGTGTAGCGGGCGGTCGCTGGCATCAGTTGCATTAGACCAAGCGCCCCGGCAGGGGATTTTGCATCTGGACTGAACGCGCTTTCCTGGCGAGCGATTGCAAACAGTAACTGCGGATCTATGTCTGTAGCCTCTGCAGCCCCCGCCACGGCGTCTTTAAAACCTAGCGGGAAACGCATGTCCAGGTCATCCCAGTGTTTGATCGTGATCATCGCCTGAATGCTTTTTCGATACCAGCCCCAATCTTCCGCCAATTTTGCAGTGGCCATTATATCTCGTTTATTTAGATGCCGAGTACTGTAAAACCACTCAGATCTCGCTTCATTGATGTAGCTCATCGCGAAAAACTCTTTGGCTCGCTTTATGCCATCGGTGTTGGCGACTCTCTCCATGGCAAGGGGTGAAGGGTTTATGGGGAGATTGATCATTGAATATTTATGGCCGAGTTTGTCAGCGGATAAAAAACCATAAAACCCACGAGTGAGAGATAAACGTGTATATATTTGTTCGGGCGAGGGGAACAGCGGGTCATCGATATCCAGTTGTTCAATGGCGCGCGCTCTCCAGTAGAGCCAGCGTTTTTCATTGCGGGATTCTGGAGGCAACATTTGCAACCAATGGTATGCTTCGGCCCACTGTTGATTGCGCAATGTTTCTCTCAACATCACTTCAATCAATCCGGTGCTTTGCGCTTCGCGGGTTTGTTGCAGAATAGATTCTACTTTGTCTAGTTTGCCTCTTTGTGCCAACTTAACAATGATATTCTTGATTTGTTTTTCCCGCTCAGCTTGATCAAATAGCTGCTGTGCGTCATACACCTCCCACGCCGCGTAAGCACGCTCTGGTTTGCGTCGTGTCAGTCGGTTAATGCCGTGCAGTATGATTTCCTGCATCTCGGGCGATTGCTCGCGAAAGCGCGAGAACTGACTGATACGCTCCGGGTATCGGTCCACCTCGCGATAGAGAGAGGCCAATACCTTTTGTTCTTCAGTGAGGTAGCGATCGAGGTAGCGTGCCAGTGCGCGTTTGCGTTTTTTGATCGCTTTGCCATGTCTTTCCCAGGCGATGGCGGGTGTCAGCAGCCCTTCTTTTTGCCATCGGCTAAAGACCGGGTTGCAGGCGTCGGGCTGTGACTTCCCAACATTCCAAAGCGCCGTCACTTGTTCAAAGGCCTCTTCTTCGCCGTGTTTCAGTCTTGCATAGAGGTAGTGGCATTTAAGTTTGACGCTGCTGATGTGTGACTCGTAATAACTTTGGTACTCGTGCCATCGTTTTTTGGCGGCCAATGTCTGGAGCCAGTTCTCAAGTAATTTATTTCCGAGGGCAGTGCTCGAATGAGCCAGTAAAAATTGATCAACCTGTTGGTAGGGCAGGCGATATAATCTAGCCTTTAGCAGAAGGTAATCCAGGTGTGGCAGCAAGGGGTAATCTTCCAGCTGCGGTCTTAATTTTTGGGAGTAATGCGTAAAGCGTTTTTGCTGGATGGCCATTTCGGCTTTTTTAAACAGCTTTCGCTGTTCCTGTAGCGCTGAGTATGCCCCCTCGGTACTTGGCGTTGAGGTTGAGCCGGTCGCCAGTGCGCCACTTGTCAACAGCCCGAATAGGAGGCCTTTAAAAACCGTGGAAGCCATCCTCTGCAAATCAGAACCTGGCTTGCGCTCAGCAGCTTGGCGTAGCCATTGAAATTGCATCTGTCTGAAGAACCTCGAAAACAATGGTCAGAGCCCCTAGTGTGCCATTCGGATTGCTATTGGTCGAGCGCACAGAAAATCACTGTTCGCCCGGCGCCGGAGCAGGTATTATCCCGGTCCCTGAACAATAGCAGACCGCAGAACCAGTATGTTGGTTCCAGCGCGCCGATAGAATACCGGGTAGCCGCTTGCCCCTAAGCTAAACTAACTTATTAGATACTGATCCTATGTCATTGATTAAAATAGAAAATGCGAAGCTCTCATACGGTTTGCAGGTCCTGTTGGACCAGATTGAACTGCAGGTGGATAAGGGGCAGCGGCTCTGTTTGATTGGTCGAAATGGCGCGGGTAAATCCAGCCTTTTGAAGGTGCTTGCGGGTGAGGTTGAGCTGGACAGCGGCACGGTATTCCGGGACCCGGCCATGAAAATTGCCCGCCTGGAGCAAGATCTGGCAGAACCCGATGAGGCCACCGTTTACGACGTGGTGGCAGGTGGATTGGCTGAAGTGGGGCAAGCCCTCACAGAATATCACCATTTGGCCATACAGACAGAAGGGGCAGATTTGAATCGACTGTCTGCTTTGCAACAAATTATTGAAGCCGGTGATGGCTGGACGCTGCAACAGAGAGTTGAAACGATATTAACGCGCCTGAGTTTACCCGCAGACAGTTTGATGAGTGACTTATCCGGTGGCTGGCGAAGGCGTGTTTCGCTCGCCAAAGCCCTGGTCAATGAACCGGATGTGTTACTCCTGGACGAGCCGACCAACCACCTGGATATTTCGGCGATCGAATGGCTGGAAAAACAACTGTTAAGTTTTAACGGGGCCATCGTATTTATTACCCATGACCGGTCTTTTTTGCAGAGCCTCGCCACTCACATTGTTGAGTTGGACCGCGGTCATATCCGCAGTTATACCGGAGATTATAAAAGCTATCTGGTGTTTAAAGAGCAAGCCCTGGCAGAAGAAGTCCGCCATAATAAGTTGTTTGATAAACGCTTGGCCGAAGAAGAGGTTTGGATACGGCAGGGCATTAAAGCCAGGCGTACTCGCAATGAGGGGCGAGTCCGTGCACTTAAAGCGATGCGGTCAGAGCGGAGTGAGCGCAGGGAACAAATGGGCAACGCAAAGTTCTCGTTCTCCAGTGGAGAACTGTCTGGAAAGCTTGTGGCAGAGCTCAAGTCTGTCAGTTTTTCCTATGATAACGCACCGTTAATCAAACAGTTTTCCACAACGATTATCAGGGGAGACAGGATTGGACTGATCGGCCCTAATGGTATCGGTAAAAGTACCCTGCTGAAGCTGATATTAGGTGAAATTGAGCCTCTGGAAGGGGATGTGCGCCTGGGTACAAACTTGAACGTGGCCTATTTCGACCAGCTCCGCAATCAACTGGATCTCAACAAAAGTGCTGTCGACAATGTCTCAGACGGTAGTGACAATATTGTCATTAATGGCAACAGTCGCCACATAATTAGCTACTTGAGCGATTTTCTTTTTACCGGAGAGCGGGCGAGAACACCGCTGCGGGCACTCTCGGGAGGCGAAAGAAACCGGGTATTACTGGCAAAATTGTTCAGTAAATCTGCCAACCTCCTGGTGATGGATGAGCCAACCAATGACCTGGATGTTGAAACACTGGAATTGTTAGAAGAAATTCTATCA
>CAJWCA010000228.1 GCA_913020395.1 uncultured Cellvibrionales bacterium
TGTTTTTACCCGGGGGTGCATTTTCACATAAATTGTCGCTAAAAAGACATTCCACGACCGCGGGGCAGGCGCTAGAGTAACGTTATTCCCCCCGATTGGAGATTGGTAAAACTCATGCCTTCAAACAAGCCAAGTAATGAAAAAAACCTGTTCAATAAATTTCGAGCTGCGCTCTATGATTGTGATAGCACGCAGTTGCGAACACAGCTCGTAGAATTATTTACAGCGGACAGTAAAATTCACCTCGCGCACCCCCTTGGGGCAGTGACGGGGCCCGACGCGCTTTACGATCAAGGTTACGGCCCACTGCTGGAGGCTATTCCAGACTTGGAGCGGCGCGACTTCATCGTTGTTGGAGATGGTGGTCAACAGGGGTGGATTGGAAGTGGTGGTTATTATACGGGGGTTTTTGAGAAACCCTGGTTAGACATACCGGCAACCCGCCACATTGTCACTATGCGGTATGTTGAATATTTCCGTTATGAAAATGATCGTATCGTTGAGATGTATGCTCTGTGGGATATTCCCCAGGTCATGATGCAGGCGAGGGCTTGGCCAATGCCTCCAAGTTTGGGGCGGGAAATGAATTGGCCTGGCCCCGCGACACACGACGGGGTGGTGTTGGAGCCCTATGATGAAGATCGTGCTGCAAAAAGTATGGCGCTGGTTAACGCGATGTTAATGGGGTTGGAGAAACATTCAACGCAAGGTGCCGCTGCGATGGGGCTTGAGAACTACTGGCACCCGAAGATGAATTGGTACGGCCCCAGCGGTATCGGCTCGAGCAGGCGAGTGTCCGGATTCCGTAACTGGCATCAAATCCCGTTTCTCAACGCCTTGCCCGACCGAGTAGCGCGTTTATCAGAGGACAGTCAGGCGCCTTATTTTTCCGACGGTGACTACGTCGCCTTCTGTGGGTGGCCCGGACTCGATGCCACGGTCAGTGGTGACGGCTGGATGGGAATTGCCGCCGCGGGTCAGAAAATCACGCTGCGAAGCCTGGACTTTTGGCGCTGTGAGGGAGACACGATAAGAGAAAATTGGGTGATGATTGATATTTTAGATATATACAATCAATTGGGTGTCGACGTTTTGGCACGCATGAAGGCCATGACGGTTGATCGCCAGCCAAATCCGCCTACGCTGTAAATATAAGGGCTAGCAGGGCGGTTTTTTTACATGTCATTGCATTCGAATTCAAAATGATTGAAACTAGTACTCCCGCGCTCACGGTAGAGCGAATAACCTGCGGGGGTGGTAGTTAATTGAGAAAGAGGCCACGTGATCTGGTGGTCTGCAGAGAGGTAAAAACATGAATGATTTTCAGGAAAGCAAGGCGCTGGTCCGTCAATATTATTCGGAGCTGGCATCTGCAAGTCCTGAGTCGGTCGCTTGCGTGCTCAATAAATATTGCACCGAAGATCGCCAGTGGTTTGGCGTTCACCCCTTTAATGAACAGCGGGGCAGTGAAGCGGTCGCAGAGGTTTTTTGGCGCCCGCTAATGCAATCCTTTACGGCTTTACAGCGCCGGGAAGATATCTTTTTTGCAGGTCACAACGACGTCTATCAGCACCGTGATGGAAAAGAGCAAACCTGGCCCGACGATATAGATAGAAGTGTCTACAATGCCGAAGACGGCCGTGTGTGGGTAGTTAGCATGGGCCACTTCCTGGGGGTATTTGAACAAGATTGGCTGGGTATTCCCGCCACCCACAAGATGGCCTTTTTGCGTTACGCCGATTTTAATTGTGTAAAAGACGGGAAGATTATTCAAAGCGGTTTCTTTTGCGACATTATCGATGTAATGCATCAGGCAGGCTTGCAGCCGCTACCCCAGCAAACCGGTGCATCGTTCATGTATCCCGGCCCCCGCACCCATGACGGTTTGCTCTATGAGGATCAGGTCCCTGCTGAAGGAGTGGCCACTACAGCATTGATGAATCGCATGATAGCGGATCTAAATGAATACAATAAACTTGGCGATGCAATACCGCCGCCCGAATACATGGCGCGTTGTTGGCGGGAAGACATGGTGTGGTATGGGCCAGCAGGCATTGGCGCAACCTATACCATTGATGGTTTTCAGTCTCAGCATCAGCTGCCGTTTCGTCAGGGCTTGTCGGGTAAAGTATTTAATGGACACGTAGCGCGTTTTTCTGAAGGGAATTACTCAGGTTTTTTTGGTTGGCCTAATTTAACCAATTGTCCCGTGGGCGGTTTTCTTGGTTTGCCAGCAAGTTCTGTGAAAGCCGATATGCGAGTGGTGGACATTTACCGGCGTGAGGGCGATCGTCTGGCCGAAAACTGGGTATTGATCGATCTGCCCTATTGGTTAAAACAGCAGGGGCTGGACATCCTGACGAGAACGACGGGGATCGTAAACCCTCAGTGAGGTGAACAGGCTATGCAATTGAACCCGGCACAATTGGGTGATGCGTCAACCAATAACACCATTGCAAAATTGATTGAACAGTCTTTGACTCCACATATTTATTGGTCTGCCCACAGCAGCGGCAATTGTATCTCCACAGAGTGGCGAGTGCTGCCATTTATGGTGCTGCTTTCAGTCAGAGAGGGGGAGTACCGGTGTGTGCTCGACAATACAGAAAAGCGTGAGTTACGGGCAGGGGCGGGGAGCACATTATTAATTCCCGCGGGTTTGTGCCACCGCCTGATTGTGGACCAGGCCACTGTCGCCGACGGCCTGCATATTCATTTCACTCTCTTCCACAATCTAGACGTGTTTTCCTTCTACGAACTGCCGGTCATTATTACCGCTGATAAGAGTGCGGGCATAGCCACTTGTGTTAACGAGTTAACGGCTTGTCTCGCCGATTGTGAGCAGACATTTAGCATCAGTCGCATCGCCTTGAAGCGCAGTGCCAGTTTCCGCTTATTCTACGAAATCATTATGGTGTCTCATCCTGTTGTTGACACCGAGTTTCGTTTTTTACAGCTCAACCGCATTCTTCCTGCCCTGAAAGTTATTGAGTCCAATCTCGACGGTGGCGTAAAGGTAGAGGCCTTGGCGACAGCATGCGGCCTGTCCCGCAATGCGTTCTCTCGTCTGTTTAAACAGATTACGGGAGCGTCTCCTTTGCGATTTGTGAATCGCAAACGACTGGAGCTTGCCATGTCGAAACTGGTATACGGAGATCTGCCCATTTCTGAAATTGCCCGATCGGTTGGCTTTTGCGATCAATTTCATTTTAGTAAAACATTTCGCGCCGAGACTGGAGAAAGCCCCAGCCAATATCGAGACAGCATTCGAATGAGTTTGCCTCACAAAATCTAAACTGGCTATCAAACAGTAACGGTGTGATTACACATAAATCGAACCTATTGAACCATGTGTCAATGAGGTATTTGCCTCTATGATTCAAACACACTATTAACTCAGGTGGCGTTCGCCACCCAGCGGCAGGAGCGAAATCGATGAAAGGTTCACGGCCAGAACAAGCATATTTAACACGAGACAATGATATCGGCAAAACCACGGAGACCCTGGACACAATCGAGGCAATGGTTGATGGCTTAAACGATCATGACATTGATAACATGGGACGTTTTTTCAGCGAATCTTTTCGTTGGATGGGTAACGCCGGTTGTGGTTACAAGCAAGGTCTAAAAGAGTTTCAGGACAACTGGCAACGACCGTTTCAGGACGCGTTTTCAGATAAGGTCTGTATTGATGAAGCACGAATTACACAGGGGCAGTGGTGCGCCGCGTTTGGTCGCCAGGAGGCGCGCCACACGGGCACATTCATGGGCCTTGAAGCGACCAATAAAAAGGTTGAAATTCGCTATATGGACTTCTGGAAAGTCGTGGATGGCAAGATTGTCGATAACTGGGTCAATGTAGACTTTCCCTATGTCATGCAGCAGTTGGGCATAGATCCCTTCAGCGGTCAGGGTTGGGAGAAAAATGACTCCGGTAAGATGCCGGTGCAAAATGGAGAATAAGTACCAAAGTCCGGGTTAATATTGCCAAAACCCCAGCTTATTTGCATGCGGAATCGGCTTAGCATAGGATGCGTGAATCAAAGATTCAAAAAGGCCGGGAACAGCATGTCAGAGGTAAGCGCAAAGAAAAGGCAGGGGAGCCGGGGGGGGAAATCAACTGGCAGCTCCCGAATGTTGGGTATGACCGACGAGGGTAAGCGGGTTACCTCTTACGATGTAGCCAGGGTAGCCGGCGTTTCCCAATCCGCCGTCTCTCGCTGCTTCAAGCCTGGCGCAAGCGTGTCCAAGAAAATGCGAGATAAGGTTATGACCGTGGCGAAAGAGTTGGGGTTTCAACCTAACGCAATCGCACGTAGCCTGATCAGTGGTCGTTCCAACATGGTGGCCGTCATTATCAACAACTTCACCAATCTCTATTATCCAGAGTTATTAGTGCAGCTCAGCCGTGGTTTTGATGAACGTGGTGTGCACGTGCTGCTGTTTACCCTGGAGCATGAAAGTGATGTGGATAAAATGCTGGATCAGGTTTGGCAGTATCAAGTGGATGGCGTGATCTCGGCGGCGCGACTCTCTGAAGAACAGGTGTCTTTTTTTGAGGAGCGCGGTGTGCCTCTGGTCTTCTATAACCGCTCTTTTCAGGATTACCCCGTCAGTGCCATCTGTTGTAATCAGGAGGAAGGAGAGCGTGTGCTGGTTAACAAGCTCGATGCTGCGGGCCACAAGGCATTTAGCATTATCACCGGCCCCACCGACTCAATGGTTAGCAATCAGCGCACACAGGGCGCGCTCAATCGATTAAAAGAGCTCGGAAAAAAATCGGTGCCCGTGGTTGAGGGCGATTATGGTTATGACAGTGGCAGGGCTGCTTTTCGAGAGCTAATGGAAAGCAAAAAGAAAATCCCCGATGCGGTCATCTGTGCCAACGATGTAATGGCTATTGGGTGCATGGATGCTGCTCGTCACGAATTTGATTTGCGAGTGCCAGAAGATGTATCGATAGTGGGCTTTGATGGCACGTCTACCGGCGCCTGGTCCAGCTATCGCCTGACAACTATTGACCAGCCTCTGGAAATCATGGCCGAGGCCGCAGTCAGCATGTTGATGGACCGTGTAGAAAACCGAGACTTACCACCAGAGAAACGTTCCTTTAGTGGCGTATTCCTGGAGGGCGAGTCGGCCCGCCTTGGGTGATTGTTGATTAAAGCCGGGTTAGCCCGGTTTTTTAATACTTGATTTTGCATTCGAAGTACTTTTCAATGGACAGTTATAGCACCTGAAGCCGGAGATGTATGTTCATGATTGAAGAAACCCCCCATTCCAGCCCCACTGACTTGAGCTTTCGGCAACGCCTGCTCAAGGAAGAACCTTTGTTGGGCACGTTTCAAAAGACACCGTCTTCAATTGTGGCAGAGGTGTTGGGGCACACGCCTCTCGATGTGGTCTGCATCGATGCCGAGCATGCGCCCTTTGGTCGCCTCGAGCTGGACAGCTGTATTTTTGCGCTGCGGGCGGCGGGTATGCCCTCGCTTGTTAGAGTGCCTTCTTCTGCGCCCGCTGAAATTCTTAGTGCCTTGGATTGCGGTGCCACGGGTGTGGTGATCCCTCATGTTTGTTCGGCGGATGATGCCAGAGCGGTGGCCAGGGCCGCCCGTTTTGGGCGGGGTGGGCGAGGTTACGCCGGCTCAACACGGGCCGCAGAATATACCTGCAAACCTATGCGTGAACATCAGGCAGACAGTTTGGCGGATACGGTCGTGGTTGTGCAGATCGAAGATATTGAGGCGGTTGATGCGATAGAAGAAATTGCTGCGGTTGAAGGCATAGATTGTCTCTTTGTGGGGCGTATCGACCTGACAGTGGCACTGGGTGCAGAGGGGCCTAATGCGCCAGAGGTTATAGAGGCAGTTGAGCGTGTCTGTGAGGCAGGGGTTGCGGCAAATAAACCTGTGGGAATGTTTGTGCCAAGCGTGGACGAAGTTGCGGTGTGGCGAGAGAAGGGCGCGAGTTTGTTTCTGCTCTCGTCTGATCACTCGTTTATGTTGCAGGGGGCCAAGTCAATGATGCTGGCGTTTAAGGGTAGATAGTAGCCCGGGGTTAGCTGCCAGTTGTTGTTTTAGACAGTCGTTTCACAATGATGTCATTGATACTCTTGACAAGGTGACGGCACGGCGACTTTTTTGAAAGCGCCATCGCAACGTGCTGGCGACCAAATGATATGTCGCTTTGGGCAATATCTTTGCGGGCGTCATTATTGATTAGATAAACCTGGATGGTAATGGGCGAGCTGATGTGGAAGTCGGCCCGGTCGCTGAGTAGCATCTGTATCGCCTGACGGCCGCTTCTAAGAATAATAATTTTATCGTGAGTTTCCAGATAATGGTCTAATAGGTTTCCGTAACTGGCGCCTCTGGTAATCACCCCTAACAAATCATCTAAATCACCCAAAGACTTGATGTTCAATTTTCTTCCCGCTCTGGAATAGACGTATAGGGGTTCGTCGTAGTAAGGAATAGTGAAATCGAAAAAAGGTAATCGCGAGGCGATAGGGTAGAGCGCCATCATTAGATCAGTCTCACCCGTTTTCAATTGGTGAATTTCACGGGTAAAAGGTTTAGCGGGCTTAATGGTGTAGTTGATATTGAGTTGCGTGGAGATTTCTTTGAGAAGCTCGAGCCCTATGCCCCTCTCAGGCTTGTCTTTGTTTGCGTGCTGATAAATGGGATTCCACTCGTATCCCGACACTGTTATGTGATCACAGTCGCGAGAGTCTGTGGCGGCAAAGGCTGATGTCGAACTGAAGACAAAAAACATCAGTCCCAATAGAGATCTAAGGCGGGCGTGTGCTGTTAGAGAATGCTGCATAATCAATCACCTGTAATGATAAATTAAATTTGCTAAGCATTTTTGTGTCAATAACTGGAGTTTAGAACAGCGAATCGATTGTGTCACTGCACTCGCACACTTGAGCGAGCAAGTCTAATTCGTCGAACATCACCCACTCTTCATCAATCTTCTTCTCAGAGTATGTTAGTTGCAAGTTCCCTTGGAGTGTTATGCGTTTTCCGCTGGGTTTAACCGAGAGCCCAGGGCCGGTGTGATGGCCACGGAAGTGCCAGTTCATACCCAATTGCCGTTGTTTGTTATCGTGAACGGTGAGTTGTGCGGTGATCTGCCCGTCTGGAATGGCGGCCAAAAGCGAGAGCCAGTAACGCGAGACTTCAGCCCCGCCGCAAAGGGTGCGTCCACCGGGCGCGTGTGTTTGGGCTTGCGGCGAATAGAGTTCGGCCAGTTGATCCAGCCTGCGGGTATTCAGAGCATCTACCCACTGTTTCAATAGGGGAATGTCGAGTGTGCACGGCTGCGGACCGGTTTGCCCCTCGGCAGACGCGCGCTCGCCAAAATCCCAGCTAGGCAGGCTGTTCTGTGCTTTTAAAGTGGCTAAGCGCTGAGCAACGAGTTGAGGAGAGACACCAAGCTGAAGTGCAATGTGTAGATTGTCTGTGAATTGCCACTCCTGTTGAACCCGCCCGCGAGCAATAATACTAGCGCTCTGA
>CAJWCA010000229.1 GCA_913020395.1 uncultured Cellvibrionales bacterium
CGGGGAGTGGCGGCCCGACTCATTAGCAAACACTTCCCCAGAGGACTCGACGAAGCATTCACCGCGGGTATTTTACTCGACATGGGTTTACTCGTGCTCTTCATGTTAGAGCCCACCAAGGCCGATCGCTGGTCGTTACTCCGTGCCAATACGCCCGCTCGCAGGCTGGAAATGGAACGTGATTTGTTTGGCACCACCCACGAAGACGTGGGCGCGATGATCGCCGAAAAATGGCAATTGCCACGAGCCTATGTCGACGCAATTTCCCAGCACCATAAAATACTGCAGCACAATGACAAACCCGGCAATGCAACCTTAAGCAAGCTCATGGCACTGGCAGATGCCTGCAACGCGTTTTATACCTGTAAGGATAAAACCGCAGTGTTAACGTCACTCAATCAAGACGCTCAACGCTTTTTCTCCCTGGGCCCGGATACAGTCGAGCAAATATTGTCCGAAATTCCCGCAATGCTGAATGACACCGCCCAGTCTTTGAGTATTAACATTGGTGAGCAAATTCAATTCGAAAACATATTGGATGACGCCAAATCAAAGCTCATCGAAGACAACCTCAGTTTTCTGGAACTGACCTGGCAGTTACAAGGCACTTTGCAAGAGAGAGACGAATACGCCGCAAAACTGAATGAAGAGCTGAGTGTGGCCCGCGAAATTCAGGAGAATATGCAACCGGATACGTCTAACAGTCAATTTGTCGCTGCACTCAACATTCCCGCCATGACTCTTTCTGGCGATTTCTATGACTATTTTGAGCTGCCCGATGGCAACATCTGTTTTTGCCTGGGCGACGTATCGGGCAAAGGCACCCACGCCGCCATTATGATGGCAAAAGCGATTTCACTGTTTCGCTGCCTCTGCCGAGTGGAGAGTGACCCTGGCCGAATTGTTGAACTGATGAATAACGAGTTGTGCGAAACGACAACACGGGGCATGTTTGTGACCTTCGTGGCGGGCTGGCTCAAACCTGACAGTCAGCACCTGCGCGTTATCAACGCCGGACACTTGCCCTGCTTAATTGTCGGCGATCGCGATGTGACCCAACTGGGTGCAAAAGGACCTCCCCTGGGAGTGACACCCGGCCTGCAGTTTCCTTGTGACGAACTGGCCTTTAGCACCGAAAGGCTTTTCCTCTATAGTGATGGTTTTATTGAGTGCAAAGATTCAAACGGAGAAGAGCTGGGCGTGAAAGGTTTTTTACGCTGGGTTATTGGCTCCAAAAAAATGAACATCAACGATCAACTCGCCTACATACGCAAGCAATTTGACAGCCAGGCCGAGGCGCAGATGGACGACCTGACACTCTTGATAGTGGCCAATAACTGCGACGACACGGCTAAAGAATAATAGTTTTAAAGGGCCAGGTATTTGCGAATGATGTGAAATATTTCAGGTTGGGTCACCATAGGGGGCACCCTGCCTAAACCTTCGGCGTTCGCAAACAAGGGAACATTCACCCCGGTATGCTCTTCAGACACAATGTCGTTGGTGGCGTAGTTGATCGCCATCAATGCGTTTTCTGGCGTACGAATCCTCACAATTTTCCCCGGCGTAAAGACCGGCACACCAAAGGCGTCGTATAAACTGATGTTTGGCACCAGTTGTGCCGCCTGCCCGTGATCTGCGGTCACAATGATTAAGGTTCGGGGGTGCTGTTCAGCAAACGCCAATGCAGTATCGAGCACTTCATTGAGCTGCTCAACTTCGCCAATGCTACCGCAGGCCCGGCGACGATGGGATTGCTTGTCGATCGATGCGGACTCGACCATTAAAAATATACCCCGTTCATTGCCCTTGCTCAATTGAGCTAGGGCGATCTCCGTCATGCGGCTTAAACTGGGGGTCTCTGCAGACGCCGGCTCGGGCTCGCAGAGCATGGGCTCTGGCATTGTCACCTCTCCCTGAGTCCAGTGAACACTGTTCAGTAAACTGGGCTCCGGCTTCTCTGCTTCCCGGCCATCTTCCCCCCGCAAACGTACAGGCATTGTTCCCGAAGAGAACAGCCCCAGAAGGCGTTTATCCGTTTTCAATGAGGACAGTGAGTCAGCCGTTTTAACGACTTCAAAACCCTCTGCAACAGCGGCACTTAATACTGTCTGCTGAAGGCCTTCCTGGGGGAGTTCAAAATGTTTTAAGCCACCGCCCAGCGCGACATCCAAACCCGATGATATCAACTGTTCTGCAATCGAGCCCCGACCGCCATTGGCCTTCATATCTTGTGAACAATCAATGCGGACTCGATCATAGAGCATGGCATCTTTCATCATGCTCGAGTTTTCACAGGATCGCATATTCACGTGAGCATAAAACGATGCCGGGGTGGCGTCGGTCACACTGGCACTGGTGACAATACCCGTCTTCAAACCGGCGGCTTCTGCCAATTCAACAATTGTGGGGATGTCATTGTCACTGCCAGCCGTGGTGGCAATGCGCCCTCGGCTAGTCACTTGACCCGTTGCCAGGGCAGTTGCGCTATTCGCGGAATCGGCCACATAGACTGGCTGATCCGGTTGCTCATTCGAAACGGTTAATACCTGGGCCGTTGCTCGCAACGGCAGGTGATCCAGACTGAGGCGCCCACGGGCGCCCGTTAAGTAGTTGCGGGCAATCGTGATTTGGTGGTCGTCCATGCCATCCCCAATAATGAGAATCACATTTCTGTCTGCCCGCTCTCTTTTTTGTGCTGTCTCGGGGCTATTGTTAGCACCCGCGCTGGCAGCCGCGGTGGCACAAATTATGAAAAGCACCTGCGCCAACAAGAGCGAGAAACATTTTTTCATCGGGCATCCACCTAGCAAATAGTCTTGAAAAACTCGAAGTAGGATGGGAACGTTTTTGAGGTGCAACCCGGGTCATTGATGACCACAGCCGTTGGCCCAAGAGCGACCAATGAAAAACACATGGCCATACGATGATCATTATAGGTATCGATGGCCGCTTCCTTAAATTCCTGCGGAGGGGTGACTTCAATATAATCTTCACCCTCTTCCACCTGCGCACCTACCTTGCGTAATTCCGTTGCCATCGCGTTCAGGCGATCTGTTTCTTTAACCCGCCAATTGTAAATATTGCGAATGCGGGTTTTGCCTTTGGCAAACAAGGCTACAACGGCAATGGTCATTGCGGCGTCAGGAATGTGGTTCAGGTCCAGATCAACACCCTGAAGATCACCGCGGCTGACTTCAACATAGTCGTCGCCCCAGTTGACCTGAGCGCCCATTGCCTCAAGCACATCGACAAACTTAACATCGCCCTGCAAGGCGTGGCGATTGAGCCCGTTAACGCGAACGGTGCCGCCTTTAATAGCGGCAGCGGCTAAAAAATAAGAGGCAGACGAAGCATCTGGCTCGATGGTGATCGCCCCAGGGCTCACATAGCGTTGCTGGCCGCGAATATAAAAGCGCTGGTAGTTTTCATGGGCAACCTTGACGCCAAAGCGCTCCATAATTGCCAGGGTGATATCAACGTAGGGAACAGAAACTAAAGTGCCCTTAATATTAATGGTGACATCTTCAGTGGCCAGCGGAGCGGCCAATAGGAAAGCGGACAAAAACTGGCTGGATAAATGACAATCCATATCCACGGTGCCACCGGCCAGAGATTGACCTTTAATCTTCAGTGGTGGATACCCTTCATCACCCAAATATTCAATCTCAGCGCCAAGTGAGCGCAGTGCGTCAACCAAATCACCAATCGGGCGCTCATACATACGGGGTTCGCCGGTCAGCGTAAAACTACCAGATTTTGTATTTAACACAGCACACAGTGGACGCATGGCGGTGCCGGCATTGCCCAAAAACATCTCTATGGGCGATGCATGACTGTCGGCAATGGCATTGTCTACCACACAGTTTTGCAAACCCTTGCCAGCGCCGTATTGCGCATCTTCAGTGATCGATACCCCCAAACGTTCGAGACTATCCAACATATGGCGAATATCATCAGACAACAGCAGGTTTTTAATCGCCGTGGGTTCCTGAGCCAGCGCGGCCAGCAGTAGAACGCGGTTTGAAATACTTTTTGAACCGGGAAGATCAACAACCCCACCAACTGAAGTAATGGGCTCGAGCCTTAAACTATCCATAAAACAACAAACTCTTGTATTGGGTCATGCGAGAAGAAGTGGACGGCGAGTATAGCAAAGTTCGCCGTCTGGGTCAGGCCTGTTGGCGCTGGGTTTCAATGTCGGCCAGGGCCTCATCAAATCGTGGGTCAGCGCCGAGCAGTTCACGCTGGGTCTCCAGAAGGGCTTTGGCCTCATCAAACTTGCCAAAGGAGGTGTAAATATAGGCAGTGCCAATCATTTTATCGACAGCGTCTTCCTCGACGAGTTCTTCGGGGGCCATGGTTTCATTTATACTAAGATTGAGTAATTCGTCGTCAACCGCCAGCGAGTCTTCGATCGATTCAGGCAACTCATGTGTCTGTTCGCTATCGCCAAACAAGTCGTCTTCCTTGAGTACATCGATCTCACCTATTTCCGCCTTAAGTGTAGAGGACTCAATTTCAGCCTCTGAATCTTCCAGCTCACTCATGTCTTGACGGAAGGAAATTGCCTTGTCCTTATCTTCTTCACTTTCACGGCGGCCAAACAGCATATAAATAGCGGCACAGCCAGTGCCTATCACTAAGCCGAGCAATACCCACCACAGGGGGTTTACCGCTTCTTCAGCCGCGGCACGTTGATTCGCTGCGGCTGCAGTGGTGTCGGTAAACTGCGCCACCTCCTGGTTATCTCCCTCGGATTGACCGGCTACGGCCAGGTCAGCTGACGCCTTCGCTCTGGCCGCCTGCCCCTGAGCTACGGTTTCTTCAAGCTGGCGGCGCAGCTCATCAATTTGTTGTTGTTGGAGGTTTACGATTTTCTCAAATGTCTCGTTGTAACCGGAGTTTTCAATGCGCTCAATCCGCTTACGCAGTTCTTTGTTTTCCCGGGCCAACAGGTCGTTCATCTCCCTTGCCGACTCAACTTGAGTGCGAATACTGGCATCAAGCACATCGGGGTCACTGCTACTGGCCGCAGCGGCATTTCCCAAATAGACCTTGCCGGCGGCACTCTGTTGCAACACAGACTCTGAGGAGGGTGAAGAATCGCTTGGTGCGCCTGAAACGCCTCGGTCCCGACTCGTATATTCAGGCGCTCCACTCACGGGCACGGGCGCCGAACGCAAACCAAGATCAGGCATCGTCAGCTCTACGCCAGCGATCAGGCGATTGGCATCTCCGCCGATGAATGCACGAGGGTTATGTTCCAGAATCCAATCTGAAGTGTCCTGCAGGGTATGACCCTTTCCTTCCCGCCAGCGGTTTGCGATGCGGGACAGACTATCCCCTGATCGCACGCGGTAAGAGCCACCTGGGTCAACATCCAATGCAGGCGCTCGACGTCTTGCTGGCCTTGAGCTTACAGGAGTCTGAGTATTGGAAGCCTGTGGACGACTTGCTACCGGTGTCGGGGCAGCCTCTTTCGGTGGAAGATCCAGTAGCAGTGTATATTCCCGGTAGATCACACCGTTCGGCCATTGAAGTTCAACCAGCACATCCACAAAGGGCTCCCTGATGGGCGTCCTGGATGTGAGGCGGATGAAAAGCCTGCCATCTCGCTGAACGGGACGAAGCTTAAATTGATAAGGACTTGCGAGGAGGTCGACACCTAATGCTTCTGC
Source organism: uncultured Cellvibrionales bacterium (assembly GCA_913020395.1). Lineage (GTDB taxonomy): Bacteria > Pseudomonadota > Gammaproteobacteria > Pseudomonadales > Cellvibrionaceae > CAJWCA01. The sequence goes on from CAJWCA010000229.1 coordinate 5,682, forward strand.
TTCCGGCGGAAGGAGATTTCTCACCCGAACATCATCTACACCCAAATTACGCCCGTCGCCGATAATCTCAATTGTGGCCGCAAGTGGCTCACCTAAATAGGATTTGTATTCAACGCCACCGAGGCCGAGCGCATTTGAAAATCCGCTCCATCCAAGACTCAAGGTCAATAAGGCAGTGACACGACATGTTAGGCCGATAATTTCCGTTTTAAACATTCCTGATTCCCGCTCGGTTAATATGCCTTATACCCAAATCTTATTGTAATCGCCATGATAATGCAGGTAGTAGCCCTGCACCAGACCCATGTGAACACTCCCACCACCCAAGAGTGCAATTAGTGACCCACTCTCTATTTTCATCGGATCGGCCGTCTAATTTCCGCATAATCTCTTACTTATCATAGATTAAACAACAACTTGTGCACACTTTTCTGCTTTATCGACCCCGTAGTCAGACAAAATCACCCCTTTGAAGACAAAATCCTCTAGACTCAAGCTTAGAGTGTTTGCTCTAAACATTGGGAAGTGGAGGAAAAATGAAAATAACGATCGTTGAAGAAACGCCCACAAACATAGAAACGTTGGACACATGGGACGGCGCCGGAAGTGAGGACATTGAACACAAACTCACACCTGCGCATGTGGAAGATATAGCCGAGATATTCCAAACCCCTTTGACAGGCGCTTACAATTGGGACTACAAATCCGCCGATGGCAGAATCAAAAAGCTCTATAAATTAGGCAAGGAGCTGAACTGGAACGCTGAACTGGATATTGACTGGAGCTACGACTTTCCCAAAACCCAGAATATCATGGACCCGGCACTCAACCCTTTTAACGGATGGGCACCTTTTGAGGCTCTCTCGGAAAGTGAAAAGCTTCGCTACAACTGGCACTACCTGGCCTGGACCCTCGCTCAGTTTATGCACGGTGAACAGGGTGCCCTTCTGGTTGCGTCTCAATTGGTCTCTTGTGCTCCCACCTACGACGCAAAGTTATATTCTGCCTCACAGACTTTTGATGAAGCCAGGCATGTAGAGGTTTTCACGCGTTACTTACAAGACCGAATTGGTATTGTTTATCCCGTCAACAAACACCTGAAGGCACTGCTCGACAAAATATTGACTGACCCACGTTGGGATTTAAAGTTTATTGGCATGCAAATCATAATCGAAGGCCTCGCATTAGCCGCCTTTAACACCGTTCGCATGACGGTAATGGACCCTGTACTGCAAAACATCCTTCACCTAGTGATTCGCGACGAGGCCCGTCACGTCACTTTTGGCGTCAATTACCTCGAGCAGTTTGTGACAACGCTGAGCCAGGAAGAGAAAGAAGACCGGGCAGTTTTCGCCTATGAAGCCTGCTGTGTTATGCGCGAACGTTTAATTGCCACAGACGTGTTTGAAGAATTTGGCTTGGACGCCGAAGGTGCCCGCGCAAGAACGCTGGAAGCTGAAATGATGGAGCATTTTCGCAACTTCCTGTTCACTCGCATTATCCCGAACTTGAGACGTATCGGCCTGCTGACAGACAAGGTGCGCCCGCTTTTTGAAGAGCTGGGTATACTGGCCTATGAGAATATGGCGGATGACGGCGACATCGATTGGGCGGAACTGCAAAAACCTCTCTACGAAGAGGCGCCTGAGAAGCCTGCCGAGGCGCTCGCCACCAGCAATTAGTGAGAGCGACAAACAGGGGTCTTCGGACCCCTTAACACGGCCTGCCAAACCCAGAATGCGACCGCCAGAATACTGTTCAAACCGTGCATTTCTTTAGCGACCTCAATGCCGTCTATCCCGCCCAGATTCGTTTCCA
>CAJWCA010000230.1 GCA_913020395.1 uncultured Cellvibrionales bacterium
GCTGATGCTCCGGCAATGGTATTTCGAACCAAAAAAGCGAATCTGCATCGGGCTCGCTTTCCACTCCACTCTCTCCATCCATCTGTTTGACCAGTTGCTGACAGATGCTCAACCCAAGACCGGTGCCGCCAAACCGTCGGGTGATTGAAGTATCTGACGGCACAAACCGCTCAAATATGTCGAGCGACTGGCTGACGGTCATACCCATTCCATAGTCAGATACGGAAAAGCGGATTTGTCTCTGATCAGTTACCACGGCATCCAAAACATTGGAACCTTTCTCTGTAAATTTTACAGAGTTTACCAGTAGGTTTGTGATTATTTGTTGTAGTCGAGTGGGGTCCCCGCGCACATGTCTCGGTAAATCTTCAGTCGATTCGATCCGCATCTTTATTGATTTTCTTTGCAGTAAACCCTTGGCTGCGAGTGAATTTATGGGGTTTCTGGTCAACTATCAGTCAGATGATGCTTTGTTGTTGTCCAGTCGATAACGGTGGGGCTTGGGGTCAATTCCTTTCAGAGCAGAATCTCTGAGAGGGCGTGTTGACCCCGTTAACCGTTGGGTTTTAGCCATGAAGAGACTGATGAATTGCCTGGATCGCCTCATCGCGAATAAATAATTTATTCTCTTCGAATTGTTTGGCGGGTAGGGCACAAAGGGATTCCAGGGTTGCCAAGGCCTGGTCGATTACTTTGCCGGCGTCTACTGTTTCATCCAACATGCCAATGGTCGCAGCTTCGGCTGGAGAGTAGTCTCTCGATTGAATGATTGCACGCGAATGATGCAGCGGATCAATGTGCGTTTTTGCCAGCGTTTTCAAGGTGGGATTAAAGGGCATGTTGATGGCCGTTTCAGGTAGCTTGATAACAAATTCGCCCGCTGCACCTATTCGGTAGTCGGCGACCAATAACAGAAAAACACCCATGCCAATCGCGTGCCCTTCACAGGCAACCACAACGGGTTGCGGGTGGGTATACAACTTCTCCAGCAACAACATGCCTTGATTAACCATGGTTGTGGCCGCCTCTGGACCTGTCGCCATTACCTTCAGGTCAAAACCTGCGGAAAACATGCCCGGGTGACCACAAATCAAGACACCCTTGGCCTCGTTTTTGGCGCGATCCAGATTTTCCATGAATTCTTGGGCAAGCTCGGTAGACACCGCGTTGGCTTTTCCGTTGTCGAGTGAAATCCTGGCTACTTTGTTTTCGAGCAGTTCATAGTTCATTATTCTGAGATCCAATTCCGGTTGTAGTAGACGTGCGGTAACTATACCAATAGGGGTTAATACTAGGGTATTTTGTGCCTGCTGTCCTTGACTGAATCCTCGAGGGACTCGCCAATTCTGGTCAATATTTGTTAGTTGATAACATGATCCTCAAACCAGTGTTCCAGAAACTCGATGCAGCATCGAAGTTTGGGCGGAACAAAGTCGCGTGCAGGGTAGAGCGCGTAGAGTGTTAGCTTTGGTTTCTTGGCCTCTGCCAGCACTTCTACCACTTCGGCATTCTCAAAGGCCTGTCGGCAGACGAAGTTCGGGATAAACCCAATGCCGAGCCCGGCTTTAATGACATCGAGCATAAACAGTGTGCTGTTCACTTTCATGTTGCCCCGGATGCCCACGCCGTCTTCCACGGGCCACACATCTTTGCCCCGGAAATAGCTGTAAACAAAACAATTGTGGTCTTGCAGGTCTGTGTAATTCTCAATGGCCGGGCGAGAAGACAAATAGCTCTGGGAGGCGCAAATACGATAGGTGAAGCGGGTGAGCGGTTTGCCGATGTAGCTGGTATCAAAGGGCTGGCTAGTCACTCGAAACCCCAGGTCGAAACCCTGTTCAATGAGGTCCACCGGTTCGTCGCCCAGGTGAATGTCCAGCTCTATGTCGGGGTAGGCTGCCATAAAGGCCGCAAACATCTTGCCCAGGTCTGTAATGCCCAGTGCCATGGGAGCGTTAATTTTGAGTTTGCCACGGGGACGACCCTGTTGGTCTTCAACGTAGGCGTCGGCGTCATCAAGTTTGATGAGTATCTCACGGCAGCGTTTTAGATATCCCTCGCCCACCTGGGTGAGCTGCAATTTACGTGTTGAGCGCTGTAACAAACGTGCTCCCACATCTTCCTCTAATCTGCTTATTTCTTTGCTAATCATAGACTTGGAAACATTTTCAGCCTCGGCGACCCGAGTGAAACTCCCTAGATCTGCCAGTCGAACGAAGAGTTGGATGCCGCGTAATTTATCCATATCAGTTCTGTATTGTTTCCATTGTGTAGATAGTGGGTTCTCATTATAGGTATATATAGAAACGATGTTCAAGCCTACTATGGCCCTACATCAAAACAAACCCGTTAAATAACAAGCGAGGAAAACACTATGTACACACTTTATTACTTACCCGGCGCATGTTCATTGGCAACCCAGGTGGTGCTGCGCGAGTTGAACCAGGAAGTCACCCTGATCAACAAAAACCAAACCGAGAATTTTGAGCAACTCAACCCTGTGGGAACGGTTCCCGTTTTGTTGGACGGCGACAAAAACCTGCGTGAAGGCGCCGCGGTCATGTTTCACATTTTGAACAAACATGAAAACGAACTGTTTCCCGCAAGTGGTGCGGCCAGGGAAAAAGCCATTCAAGACATTATGTTTGCCAATGCCACCATGCACCCCGCTTACGGCCGTCTGTTTTTTATTGCCCAAACACTTGAAGACGGCACAGGCAAAGATGCCGCCTTTGCCGCCGCGGCAGATGCCATCAACCACTTGTGGCAGGTTGTTGAACAAAACCTTGGAGAGCAGCGCTTTTTAGGCGGCGAGACCCTGTCGGCGGCTGATGTGATGTTGGCTGTGTATTCCGCCTGGGGTGAGTATTTTCCGGTTGAGATATCCCTCGGCGAAAATACCCAGCGAATGCTCGACGCTGTGAAAAACCGGCCGAGTTTTAATGCTTCAGTAGCCGCAGAGGCTGCGTAAATCCACTCGCAAAAATAGGAGAACCGTCATGGCCGATTCATCTCAAGACAAAGTGTCGATAACCCAAATTTTGAACGACTATTTTACTGGGCTTCACACCGGCAATGTTGAAACACTGCGCGCCGTTTTTCACGAAGATGTGTTTCTGAAGGCGCCCGGCCTGCGACGGAACCGGGAGGACTGGTTGCAAGCCGTTGCCAGTCGACCCGTTCCGGAAGCTGAAGGTGAAACGTTTCGTTTCAAACTCTTAACACTGGATATTGTTAATGATCAGGCGATGGCCAAAGTGGAGTGCCCTTTGTTTGATCGTTTTTATATCGATTTTCTGGGTTTGTTAAAAGAAAACGGACGCTGGTTAATTGTTAATAAAATGTACGCTGATCAATAAGGGTTAGGTCATGAAAAAGGTTCACATTACTATGATTCACGATGTGGTTTGCTCCTGGTGTCCCATCGGTTATCGAAACCTTAGCAGGGCGATAGAGGTTGTTAGTGAAGAGGTGCAGGCCGGTGTTAATTTCTTGCCATTCGAGTTAAACCCTCGAATGGCAGGCACAGGGGAGGGTATCACTGAACACCTCATGCACCGAACGGGTATGACACGAGTGCAAGTGTTGGCCTCTCGCGAAAACCTCTTGGCCAAAGGAAAGGAGGCGGGTGTGAACTTTAATTTCTCAAACAGAACACACTATTACAATTCGTTTAATGCCCATTGCCTCATGCATTACGCAGAAACACAAGGCAAACAAAGCGCCTTAAATGAAGTTTTGATTGAAGCTTATTTTAGTCAGGGAGTGGACATCAGCAATATCGACAGCTTGATAACACTTTGCGATCAAGTGGGCCTTAATAAAAGCGATGCCCGCACGGGGCTGGAATCTGGCCAGTGGGCCTCGGCCGTTCGTGAAAAACAACGCAGAGTTGAGCGCCTGGAATTAGGCAGTGTGCCTGCCTTTATTGTGAATGGGGAGCATCTTGTCAGCGGTTCAAATTCAGTAGACTTTTTTGTTCGCTATTTGCAGCGAGTGGAAGGGTTGGAACAGCCCGCTGAAATGATTGATTGTCAGCACTCAGCTTTTTAACACTTTATGAATGAACACTTTATCAATGAACACTTTATCAATGAACACTTTACTAAAGAAAAGGAAAAAAACATGCCATATATCAATATTAAAATCACTGACGAAAATGTGAGCAAGGAACAAAAACAGCAGCTCATCGAAGGCACAACCCAGTTGATGGTAGATGTCTTGCAAAAAAGCCCCGCAACCACCTTTGTTGTGATCGACGAAGTGAATACCGACAACTGGGGCATTGGTTTTGAGTCAGTGACTGAAATCAGGCGTAAATGACAGCATTCGCGCTTGGCCGGGTGCCGGCCTCGCGTGATTTTCTTTCATTGCGACAATTTGTCACATGTTGCCCGGCAACAGAAAATTTATAATGTGCGCAAATTAACTGGAGCCTGAACATGTTACGTCGCAACACCTGCCTGATTTCCTCATTATTCACCCTCATGTCCACTGAAGCCATTTCCCATGACTGGAACAGCGCTCGCCCAGACAGCCACGCACCCATTGGTGTTATGGGGGATCACACCCATAAAACTGGCGAGTGGATGGTGTCTTACCGGGCAATGAGCATGTCAATGGACAGCCTCAGGCGTGGCAGTAGCCGTGTAAGCCCAGAAGCCGTGTTGGCCGAGGGTTACGGCATGACCGCCACCGACATGACTATGGACATGCATATGTTTGGTCTGATGTATGCACCCACCGACCGCACCACCCTGATGATGATGACCAGCTATCAGGACAAGGAAATGGACATGTTGATGGCAATGCCCATGGGTGACGGAATGATGGACGATGGCATGGACAGCATGATGGACATGCCAATGACCATGAATCTGTCGATGGCCAGCGATGGAGTGGGAGATACCCAGGTGGGTGCTCTGCACAACATTCTGGATCGCGATGGTTACAAGGTGCATCTCAACTTAATGGTGTCGATGCCCACCGGTTCCATTGATGAAAAAAACGCGGGTGGACAGGCCTTGCCCTACGCAATGCAACTGGGTTCCGGCACCTGGGATCTTCGCCCTGGCATTACCTTTAACGCGCAGCGCGACAATTTGTCATTTGGCGCCCAGGCCAATGCCCTTATTCGACTGGGAGAAAACGACAGGGATTACACACTCGGCAATCGGTATCAGCTACAAAGCTGGGTGCAAAAACCCATTCATCCACGCGCTTCCGTCTCGCTGCGCCTTTCCTATGAAAACTGGGACAGTATTGACGGCGCCGACAGCACCTTAAACCCTATGATGACACCCTTGGCTGACCCTGATTTACAGGGTGGTGAACGCCTGGTGGCCAGTGCAGGAGTCAATGTAACCCTGACCGGTGGCCACCGCTTGGCGCTTGAGTATAGTGCGCCTTTAAATCAGGACCTGGACGGCCCTCAGATGGCGCTGGATGATAGCTTGAATGTGGCCTGGCAGCTGGCTTTTTGAGTTCAGCCGAATTTCAATTGTGACTCAGGTAACGTTTTCAAGCCCCAAAACTGTGAACTGACGCACAGAAACGAGAGAATGTTTGTACAGTGAATCATTGAATTTTCAATGATTCATGTATCTTTCCACCTTAGAATGAAGGTGTCGGATGATCGCTTGCTGCACCTTCTTCCGCTTAATAGCATAAATTTCAATGACTTAGCATTGCTCATGGTGAGTGGCGGAGCTAAGTTCTCTGTCAAAATGCTAGGCCTTTAAGCTTAGTTCCTGCCTATTATTCGCGCCCCTGCGAAGCGATAAAACGCGCCAATTCTTGGTACACTTGCATATCCAAAGGGCGGCTTATACATATCCACTATATGCTTCAGCGATTGATATCATTTCTATTTCCGGTGACGGTTCTGGCGGTTCTCCTAAGTGAGATCATCGCTACGCCATTCTATAGCGCCGACGAACTGGAGAATGCCCGTAGAATATCGCTTGAATTAGCCGAGGACGGAGACTTTGAAGGGGCGATTACACGGTTTGAGGCACTTACGGACATTGCATCAAACGATCAAAAAGTCTGGGCTGATTATATTGTCGTATTGATCCGTGCAGGCAAAATTGCTGAAGCTTTTTCTCTCGCCGAGGAATCTCTGGATCTGGAAACTGCGCCCGCCTATGTCATCGACCAACTCTTTTTCAAGGCGATGGAAACACACGATGACCAGCGAGCGATCAATTATAGCTCAACCGGCCTCAAACGGACCGACGACCCCGTTGAGTTTGCGGTCAGTAAAAGCCGTATTCTGGCCGATGAAGGTTTACTGGGGGCTGCTGGGGAGCTTCTAAGCAAAGCCCAATTGATTTCACCAGACTCGGTGCGCCTGCAAGTTGAATTTTTATCACTCAGGCTCAGAGTTCTTCCAAAAGCGGATCATCGAGAAGCGGCCGCAGCACTGTTTGAAGTAAAGCCAGGCAGTGAGCTCGTTGAGAGCGCTTATATTCAGGCTATTGTTCTCCATGCCCGAAACGGCAATCTCGATGAGGCCCTCATTGATTTGCAGAGACTTTATCAAAACAATCCCGGGAGCCAGGTGGTGGGCGGCGACTACCTTGTCGTACTGACCTGGGATGAGCAGTTCCAGCAGGCTGTGGATATTTATGATGTTATTTCTGCGGCTTCACTAAACCCCTACGTCAAAGAGGCGGCTGGATTAGCCTTGCTTAAAGTGGGGCGCCTGGAGGAGGCGGAAGCTGTCTATTTGGCGTTCTCCAAAGAAGTGGCGCCAGATGGGGTTGCGCTGGAACCGGGTGTCGGTGTCTATCGGCAACGCGCCGATAGAGGGCTGGCCCTGGTGTCTCTGGCCAAGGGACAACATCGTAAGGCCATCGAACTCTTACTCCCTTATAGAACAGATAACTCTGCAGAGTCCGACAGCCTCGAAGTGCTGGCTCGCGCTTTTGCGGAAGAGGGGCTCTGGTCGGAAGCTTCAGTGTTATACGCAGACGTTCTTGACTCACACCAGGGAGGTGAGGCTCCCTTTTTGCAATGGTTTGATGCCACAGAAAAGGCGGTGTCTGTGCAAGGAATTGCGCCGTTTGCCACAACCTTGTCCCGATGGTTACCCAGGGACCGTTTCCAGGCGCTCAATGCTCGTTATCTTTCCATGTTAGTGGCCGCTGGGCATGAAGCACAGGCCCAGCGTTCGATTAATCTGGGGTTCACCGGAGAGCGATTGTCTCAAGAGTTAAATTGGCAGGGCAGTGCTGCGCGAGACGATCAGCAATACGAGAAGGCAATAACACTGTATCGGTTTGCGCATAAAAACTTTCCCGACAATCAGGAAGTTCAGTTAGGCCTGGCACTTTCGTACAGTGAGCGGGGTGATACTCAGCGTGCTGATTCACTGTTTGCGACATTGGTGGAGTCGACAGCAGACCTAGATGTGTTGAGCGGTGCGCTTTATCACGCACGACGTTATGCCAATGAAGCTGCTGCGAAGGCTAGTCTAAA
>CAJWCA010000231.1 GCA_913020395.1 uncultured Cellvibrionales bacterium
CCCACGCCGTAAAGCGGCGCTTGCCGGTGCCGGAAGCCGAAAGGGCGGACTTTTATCTGCCCTCTGCCAATGTCTTTCTGGAGATATGGGGGGATACCTCCGACGCTTCGGCCATTCAGCACAAGCTGGAACGCAGCGAAATTTACAAACGAAATCACCTTGCATTGATTGAGATCGAGCAACATGATTTAGTGGATTTGGATGAAGTATTGCCGCGCCTGTTGTTGAGGCATGGCATTGCTGTTTATTAAGGTTTTTTACATAGGATACGTGAAATGGCCCACAAAGTAGATTACGACATTATTGGCAACTCTATGCCCGCCGTTGAAATTGAGCTGGATCCCGGTGAATCGGTGATTGCAGAGGCGGGTGCCATGAACTACATGGAAGATGATATTGAGTTTGAAACCAAGTTGGGTGATGGCGCCGACCCCGATCAGGGCATGTTAGGGAAGATGTTTAGCGCGGGTAAACGCATGCTGGGCGGTGAATCCCTGTTTATGACGCATTTCACCAATGGCGGCAGTCAAAAGCGAAGAGTCGCGTTTGCTGCGCCTTACCCCGGTGCCATTGTTGCGGTCGATATGGCGGCCAATGGTGGTGAGATCACCTTGCAAAAAGACAGTTTCATCTGTGCTGCCAAGGGGACCAAGGTTGATATCGCTTTTAACAAACGCCTGGGAGCCGGTTTTTTTGGTGGAGAAGGCTTCATCCTGGAGAAGCTCACCGGTGACGGTATGGCCTTTGTGCACGCGGGCGGCACCGTTATAGAGAAGGAGCTTACCGGGGGCACGCTCAGGGTTGATACCGGCTGTTTAGTGGGCTTCACCTCGGGCATTGATTTTGATATCACGTTGAGCTCAGGGCTCAAGAGCATGTTGTTTGGTGGGGAGGGTTTGTTTCTGACCACGCTGAGCGGTCATGGCAAAGTCTGGCTACAGAGTTTGCCGTTCTCCCGTCTGTCGGATCGAATCCTCGCCAATGCACCTAATATAGGAGGCAAAAGCCAGGGAGAGAGTTAGAAAATAAGCCGGGCGTAGGCCCGGCTTAGGCCGCTATTGTTCGGCGTCGCTGGCTTTTGGTTTCAGGCCGAAGCTGGCCTTGGGGCCATACACATCGGGTTTTTCCGGTATATGTGGCGTGATGGTCGCCACTGCATAGTCGTAAATTTCCTGCACGTTGGGCATCAAGCCCACCTCAATACGCCGTGACAGCATGGTCACAGGGTAGAGGCAGTCTAGTGTATCTTCGACACACAGGGCCCGGCTGCGGCCTACGCTGTCTTCATAGATTTTCCAGTTGAGCCCCAATTCCTTCTGCAGCAGGTCCCCTAGAATGACACCCATGGCCTGCAGTTCCAGTCGTTGCTCTTTCTTGAACAAACCCTTGTGAATAATACGCTGCAGCAGCGCCAGATCGCGCTTGTCTCCGCGTACTTCAGAGCCGAGCTTCTCGCGCGCAACGTCAACAATGGTCAGGCGCTGGCTTTTGAAGTGGTTTTTATCACCCCAGCCAAACTCCGAAACGGAGGGGGGGATCCATTCTGCGAAAGCAGGTATCGCCGCAAATAAGAGGCTGGAGATCAGTAATAGACGGTGCATAGCCAGTGTTCCCGCGTGGATTTCATTCAATGTGTGTGCGAGCGAGTACCCTTGTTTTTCGCTTTGGGGCTTTTGCTGCGATTAGGGCGACAGAGTATACCGGATTTTTGCCAGGTTCTGGTATGATAGCGCGTTTTTTATCAGGCATTTTATCAGGTAACCCACTATGGCGCTTTCCCACCTTATTGCACACAATGTTTCACGGCCAACCGGGAGTGGTGAAGCCAGGCTGCAGCAGCGAGAGGCGGAACTGGCTATCTCGGGTAAAGAAGATGAGTTGTTGCGTGAGCTGAAACATGCCTATATCGGCAAGGCGGGCAAGGCCTATGGCCAGTTTTCAGAGGACACCGCCGAATACCCCTTCAGTCAGTGGGTGCAAGAATACCTCGAAGAAAAGATCCCCTTTGCCAGTTTTTCCCATAAGGCACTGCAGCACTTCAAGCTGGCGCTGGAGCAGAGTGAGTGTGAGCTTGATGCCTATCTGTTGGTCATGACGGAATCTCTTGCCGATGGAGATTTCATGTACCTGTTTTTGGTTGACCATGACGAGGGTACCTATATCGATGCCAACTTGGATATCGGCCAGTCCTTCCACTTAAATGTGACTCGGGTATTGTTGGGTGCAAAGCTGGATATGACTGAAATGCAGAAGTCCGAAGGCAAACATTATTTATCAGTGTTGCGCTCTCGGGGCGACAAAAAACTGACTGATTTCTTTTGGAGTTTTATCGGGTTTACCGACAAGGTGGACGTCTCCGGGGATACGTCTGAATTTCTAAATATCGTGGCAGCATTCACTCAGGATCTGCCCGAAGAAAAAGCGGTAGAAACACGCGTAAAAGTTGTGGACTATTGCCTGGATCAAGATAAGTCTGGCATCCCGGTTCGCATGGAAGATCTCTCAGCCCACGTCGATGAAGAAGCGCCCAAAGCCTTCTCTTCTTTTGTTGCCGAAAAACAGGAGAGCCCCAAAGAGGAATTGATTCCCGACCGCAACCAATTGCGACAGTTTATGCGAATCAGTGGGCGCAGTGAATTGGTGAGCATGAGTTTTGCCGCGTCGGCCCTGGGGGATGCGATCGTTTATGATGCAGCAACCGATAGCTTAACCATTAAATCGATACCTTCATCGTTGAAGGCGCGATTGTTGAAACATATGCAGCAGAAGTAAACAGGCAGGTCTTTGATACACAGGCAATAAAAAAGGCGCAATCGCTGTAGCACATGCCACAGCAACAAAGCGCCTGATCTGATTGGTGGTGTCCGCTGCAAGCCGGTGGTTAAGCTTGCTGTTTTACTTGCCGTTCAGTGTGTGGGATCCCGTTGAGGGCCAATAAATTGGTAATCATCCCAGCACGTGGCGTTAAAACAGGGGCGCGGAATGTGCGCTCTACATGTACCGATAGGAACCAGCACGGTTAGAGCGGACACCTGTGAAGTAGTATAGCAGGCTTTGATTGTGTGCAAGCCCCTTTACTCAATGCATATTTTAATCGCATTTTGCGGGCTGATTGATTGTTTTTATTTCGCAAGAAGGTTTGCAAGGTTTGCCGCGAAGACCAAAAAGGAATGAGGCGACATTGTAAAAAATAGTTGTTGGTGGCTGGTGAATTTTACCGGCACAATAACGACCACACGTGTTCGCCAGGGCAAGCGAGACACCAAATTATTGGGTAATACTTACATGCAAATTTCACAAGGTTCCGGGGAGAGTCACGCTTCTCAGACTATTGCCGAGCCTCTGGATATCCTCCGGCAGACCTTTGGTTATGAACAGTTTCGCGATCCTCAGGCAGAGGTTATTCAAACCGTGTGCGACGGTGGCGACGCCTTGGTTATCATGCCGACCGGTGGCGGTAAATCGCTGTGTTACCAAATTCCAGCCCTGGTTCGCGGTGGGGTCGGTGTTGTTATCTCGCCCCTGATTGCCCTGATGCAAGACCAGGTTAGTGCGCTAAAGCAGTTGGGTGTTGCGGCGGCTTTTCTAAATTCAACGCTGGCCAATGATCAAATTTGGCAAATAGAACAGCAGCTCTCCAATGGCGAAATTGACCTGCTCTATATCGCGCCGGAACGCCTGTTGCAAACACGAACCTTGAACCTTTTTCGGCAGATAAACCTGGCACTTTTTGCGATTGATGAAGCGCATTGTGTCAGTCAGTGGGGGCATGACTTCCGGTCAGACTATTTGGGTTTGAGCATTTTGCATGAACAATTCCCCTCTGTTCCGAGAGTGGCGTTAACGGCCACTGCAGATGAGCGGACACGAGGTGAAATTGTTAACCGTCTCGGTTTGGCCGGTGCCCGTCAGTTTTTGTGTGGATTTGACCGACCTAATATTCAGTATCGAATCACCCAGAAAAATAATGCCCGCCAACAGTTACTGCAATTTTTAAAACATGAGCACAGTGAGGATGCCGGCATTGTGTATTGTCTCTCACGAAAAAAAGTTGAAGATGTTGCCGCCTGGATGAGTGCAGAGGGTTACACCGCGCTGCCTTATCATGCAGGTTTGCCTGCCGAACAGCGCCAGGCACACCAGGATCGTTTTTTGCGTGAAGACGGTGTGATCATTGTGGCAACCGTTGCCTTTGGAATGGGGATTGATAAACCGGATGTGCGTTTTGTGGCCCATCTGGACCTACCCAAAAGCCTGGAGGCTTATTACCAGGAAACGGGGCGTGCAGGTCGAGACGGGCAGCCCGCCAACGCCTGGATGGTTTACGGAGTGCAAGATGTTATTAAGCTTCGGCAAATGTTGGAAATGTCGAACGGCGACGACCAGCATAAACGGGCAGAGCGGCACAAGTTAGACGCAATGCTGGGTCTGTGTGAAATTACCACCTGTCGGCGCCAGGCGCTGCTACATTATTTTGGCGACGACGCGGGTGCAAGTTGTGGCAATTGCGATGCCTGCCTGATCCCCATCGAGACCTGGGATGGCAGTGAGGCTGCGCAAAAGGCCCTAAGTTGCGCCTATCGCAGTGGACAGAAATTTGGTGTTAACCACCTGATAGATGTATTGCTGGGCAAGTCCACCGACAAGGTTCTGCAGTTTGGTCATCAAAACCTGGGTGTTTTTGGTTTAGGAGAAAGCCTGGACACCACCCAGTGGCGTTCCGTTTTTCGCCAGTTGGTCGCCCGGGGGTATCTCACCGTCGACGTATCAGGTTTTGGTTCATTGATACTCACCGAAAAATGCCGGCCAGTGTTAAAAGGGGAAGAAACACTTCACCTGCGCAAAGACCCTAAACCCCAGCGTAAGTCCAGGGGCAAGAGCGCCCGGGAAAGCATATCTTTCACCGGCGGCGACGAAGCGCTCTGGCAAAAGTTGCGGCGCTTGCGCAAACAGTTGGCCGAAGAGCAATCTGTGCCTCCCTATATTATTTTTGGCGATCAGACTTTAAAAGAGCTGGTGACCTATCAGCCGATCACCTCAACACAGATGTTAAATATCAACGGCGTGGGTGATGCCAAGTTGGAGCGTTATGGTGATACCTTTATGGAGGCCATTCGTGAACACCAGGTGGATTATTTGGACCGAGACCTCTGATGGACAGCTATTACCGTGTAGTGGAGGATCACCCTGAATTTCTGGTTGTGAACAAATCGCCCGGCATAGCGATTCATGCAGATACCGAACATGATGCAGGTGACTCCCAGGGGTTATTGGCACTAATCAAATCAGAGCAAAAACTGGCGGAGCTTTATCCGGTTCACCGCCTCGACAAAGTCACCTCTGGCCTGCTGGTGATGGCAAAAACCCGAGATGCTAACCGGGCCCTGTCTATGCAATTTGAGCAGCGCAGTATTGAAAAATATTATCTCGCCTTGTCTCGCCGCAAACCCAAAAAAAAGCAGGGAAAGATCAGTGGTGACATGGAGCGGGGCAGAAGGGGCAGCTGGAAGCTGGCCGGGTCCCAGCGCAATCCGGCGGTGACTCAGTTTTTTAGTACAGCGGTGCTAGGGGAGGGGCGTTTGTTTTTACTTAAACCCAGAACCGGAAAAACACACCAGCTACGTGTGGCGTTAAAAAGTATCGGTGCGCCCATCACCGGCGACGGTCTCTATGGTGGAGAGGTGTCGGACGAGCCCGCAGACAGAGTCTATCTTCATGCATATTGTTTAGGGTTTGTATTGGGGGGTGTTACGTTTCGGTTTGTCTGTCCGCCCGATCAGGGTCTTTTGTTTCAGTCTTCAGCGTTTCACAATGCCTGCGATCAATACGGTCAACCCTGGGAGCTTTTGTGGCCAGATCTGGGTATGTAACACATCTATTTCGAACTCTTTTCTTTTTGGTTTGTGCGTGGGTTTTGTCTGCGTGTGATGGCTTGGATAGCGATAAAAACACCGTAGCGACCGAGAGAGCTTCGGTGGGTGGCGGCGGGCTAGCGAGGGTCCAATCCAGGCCTTGTGATTATAAAGTAGACTGGCACTACAAAATCGAGTGTGGGCAATTATTGACTGCGGATGGTTTTTTTAAACTGCCTTATGTAGTGATTAAAAACCAGTCGTCAACACACTACGAGGCCCCCTTGCTTTATTTGGCAGGAGGGCCCGGCGGTTCGGGTAATTTACAACAAGAAGGCATACAACATTGGTTGGCGTGGTTTGATCGCGCGAACATAGAGCGGGACTTAGTCTTGATTGATCGTCGTGGAACGGGGGGAAGCAAACCTCTTCAGCGCTGCAAGCAGTATTGGTCATTTAGCCGAGAAATACTCAGTCGCAACATGAGTCTAGAGGAAGAATTGCAGCAGGGTGGAGCCGTGCTCAAGGAGTGCCTTGCGGGTGGGCAAAAATCAAAATTTAACAGCGACCACTACGGCAGTGACATCAGCGCTGCAGACATGTATGCGTTGATGCAGGCACTCGATTATAGTCGCTGGAATATTTACGGGGTGTCCTATGGCACACGTCTGGCCTTGCATTTGTTGAAGGGTGCCGAGGCAGACAAAATCGACAGCGTTATTCTGGACTCGCTATATCCCGCGGGGCAGGGCTCTCTGGATGAGTGGCCCGCCCTTTTACATGAAGCAACGCAGGCGCTTTACGCCGGCTGCGATCAATTTGTAGATTGTGGCGGTTCAGCGCCTCACCTGGAGAACCAACTATTATTGGCACTGGGCAAACTCAAACAGCAGCCACTAAAATTCAGCTTGCCCAGTTGGCATGGCGAGGCACCTTTTAACATCGTATTAAATGATCATCGTTTTTTATCGATGATATTTTCATCCCTCTATGATCGCACCACCCTAATGAAAATCCCGGCTGCCATACAGGGCGTGCTAACGGGCAATCGGAAAAGTATAAAAGCCTTGCTCACACCTTTCATAAACTATGCCTTCGACCCCGAGTTCAATCCCCTCGTATTTTTCACGCTGGAATGTCGAGAGTCGCCACCCTCCAGTCTCGAAAGCTACGCCTCAGAAGTGGCCAAATACCCCACCTTTGCCGCCTACACAGTTGACCTGGCAAAGTACGACATTTGCCCTCAAATCAACCTTACACCGGCAGAGCCCCTGGCCCAGCTAGACCCCAATGCCCTAAAACACCCGGTATTACTATTGGCGGGCGCATTAGACCCCATAACCCCAGCCAAATGGGCCCAGCAAATGGCCGCCCGGCAGGCTTCAGTGACATTAGCGGTATTTCCCGAAGTAGGGCATTCCGTCGTAGGCAGCAACGACTGCGCCCACGGTCTACTGGCCCCATTTCTCGCCGGAAAACTAACGCCCAATCAAGTGCAAAATTGCCATAGTGTGCACTAAAGGTTTTTGCTATGATTCGCCCAAACACCACCGCAACAGACCCACGTTCTGCTTAAAGAATACCCAGGTTATTAATGGAAAAATATCTCGTGCTGC
>CAJWCA010000232.1 GCA_913020395.1 uncultured Cellvibrionales bacterium
AATCACGTGTTCGAGGCCCCCGGGGTAAAACGGCGTCAGGTAGTCACCCATCGTATGGGTAAATGACTTCCGTACGCTTTCCAATAAATGACCACTGTCGACAACACCACCACCCAATACAATTTTTTCGGGTGAGCAGGTGAGGGTAATAGCGGCGCACAACTGGGCGAGGTAGTTGGCGCTCGATGCCCAAAGTGGGTGTGCTGAGTGGGTATCCTCGAGCCTGACACCCCAACGTTTCGCGAGTGCCGGACCGGAAATCAAACCTTCTGCGCAGTTTTTATGGGCGGTACAAACGCCGGCCGTTTCACCTGCAAAGGGTGTCATAGGCAGATGTCCGAGCTCAGGGTGAAGTTTTCCTTTTAAGGTCTTTCCTTCAATGCAAATCCCTACGCCTAAGCCGGTGCCCACAGTGATGTAAGCGAGGTTTCCAGACGTCGAACGGCTGCGGTATTCCGCCAGTGCTGCGGCATTGACATCCGAGTCGATCGCGATAGGGCAGCGCAGGTGCTGACCAAAAAAATCAACAAAGTTGGTATCTGACCATCCGGGTTTTGGTGTGTTTAGCAGCGCACCGTAATGGTCCAGTTTTTTGTCTAGACTAACGGGCCCAAAGCTTGCAATGCCCAGTGCACTCAGTGGACCAAACTCCGCTTCGCATTGATGGAAAAAACGAACGCATTGCCCAAGTGTTTCTGCTGGGCTTTCCGTGGGAATTCTCAGTGTACGCAGTGGTTTGTCAACCTCGTACCCCACCGCCAGATTGAACTTTGTGCCGCCCGATTCAATGGCGGCAATGAGAGGTTTTGTCATAGTCTCTTCTCTATTCGGAGCAACGGGAGCCCTCCAAGTGACGGCCCCCGTATAAAACAAACGCTTAGAACTGGTATTTCAACGCCAGACTGGTCGAGCGACCTGCAATGGAACGGGCTCTTACATAGTCCACGCCATTGATCGTTGCGGGTGAATTTTCTTCCGCTTCGGTCACACCAATTTCGTCAGTCAGATTATTAAGCGCCAGAGTGACGGTTAGGTTTTCTGCCAATTGATAGTTAACAAAGGCGTTGAAATAGGTATAACCCTCAAGTTCATAACCGTTTGCGTCCTGAGAAAATGAATCAGTGGAACCAATCATTGTCAGGCCAGTTGAGTGCTCGCCCATGTAATAAACCATGCTGGCCGAATAGACCCAATCGGCTTGACGTCTAGGGGTGTTGCCGATCAATGAAGCATCATTGGAGTCAACAATTTCTGCGTCAGTCCAGGTGAGCCCACCAAATAGAGACAAGTCTCCTACATTGGCCACCACTTCCAACTCAAGTCCTGAGGCCTCGTACTCGCGGACAACCGCGGTGTTGGTGACACCGCTGGTGCCTTCCGAGTTTACATCTTCAGTTTCCACGTAAAATGCTGTTGCAAAAACGCCAAAAGCATCACTCTCCCGTTTGAAACCGAATTCATATTGAGTCACGGTATTTTCAACCGCGCCGTCTACCACTGAACCGTTTTGTATGAACCCGCCATCGCCCAATCGGTCGGCATTCACACGCCCACCACGGCTGATGTTGGCAAAAATTGCCGAGCTGTCAGATAACAGATAGTTGGCACCCAGGGCGTAGGAAACGTAGTCCCAATCGTAACTGTATTGACTGGTAGCAATGGCTTCCTGACTGACTGTTTGAGCCAGGCTTTCGGCGAGAGATAAGGCTCCATTGCCGTCGAAGTCTATGCCGTTGTTGGAGCCAAACGCGTAGTGGCCAATGCCCTCACCACTGTCGTAACGGACACTGGCTGAAATGCTCAGGGAGTCACTCACTTCACTGTTGACGGCTATGTAAACGGCATCCAGATCAGTTTCTAACTGGGTATCCCGGTAGCAACAAAAACCCCAGTCGGGTGCGCCAAATGCAGCGAGTCCGCCCTGGGTCAACTGTGTGCCATCGCTGTATACATCCAATAAACGGACATTGTCAGAAACATCGGCAATGTAAGTTTGCCAGTACCAATCCACATCAATATCCTGGCTGGCGGTGTAGTAACCAATTGTCACGTCTGAGTGTTCAAAGGCTTTGGTCAGGCTGAGATCATTGCTGAAGTTATCCAGGCTATTGATGTCGTTATCAAAAGAGCGGATGTTTTGAATGAGGCCATTGCCATTTAAATCGGCAGCTTGGTTGACGGTTAAAATACTGCCGGCGTTGGCGCCATTGGCATAGGCGAGGCCATTGGCTCCCGTGCCGCTAAATGCACCGGAAATCGAGCCGGGGTCGGAGGCAGACCCCAAACTGGCCGTGAATGCACCAAAGAAACTGCCGGAATTTTTTGCCAGGCGAGTGCGGTTGCGCAGGGTTAAACTGTCACTTAAATCCAGGTTCAGTTCTGCGCCAATCACGGAAGACTTCACCTGGCTGCCATCACCAATACTGGAGTTGCGAACACCGGTGCCGCCATTACCCGTTCTTGCAGCGAGCAGCTCTGAAGGAACATTGGAACCCGTTAGGGCATCAAAGCCGGTCACACTGCTGCCATCAGCACGCATAGGCATAGGGAGATAAGTTGTGGTCTTGTCATCCAGGGACTTGAAGTAAACCCGGACGCTGCCGCTGTCGAAATTACGCGTTAAACTCAATTTCAACTGGCCACCTTTGTTGCCGTCAAATTCTGTTTCCCTCACGCCTTCACCGGCACGATAGTAGCCGCCTACATGGAAAGACCAGTCGTCATTCAAAGGCGCGCCGTATTCGAAGTCCAGGCGTTGGGAGTCGTAGTCTAAACCCGCAGTAATGCCAATGCTGCCGCCTTCTTCCTCACCGGTTTTGCTGACAAAGTTGATGACACCTGCGGGGGAGTTACTGGCAAGTGTAGAGGCCGTACCACCTTTGACGGCTTCGATGCGAGCCACTGTCCAGTCGTAAGAAATGTAGTTGTCTGCGTTGCCTACGATGATGTCGCCAAACTGAAGCACAGGCAGCCCGTCTTCATGGAGTTGCAGGAACTTGCCACCCCCGGATGCTACGGGAATTCCCCTTATGGAAATATTGGTATTGCTTTCACCGGCGGAGGATTCAGAGCGAACCCCCGGTATTGAACGAAAAATCTCAGTGGTTGTACGAGCAACAGTGTGAGCAATGCGCTCTTCAGACACGGTGGTCACGGAAACACTGGCATCCATCTTGGTTTGAGGTTTGTAGGACGCTGTGACCACAACTTCTTCTAAGCTTAATGTTTCAGCCATTGTAGTGGGGGCAACACCCAGTGCCATTAAACCAATGGCTAGGCTTAGGGAGTTAATGGGCCAGTGGGGGAGTTTCTGTTTATTCATGTCTGATCTCTCTCGTATTGTTATAAACGCACTCTTTGGTGGCAATGATGACGATAGACCCAAAGAGCATTTTGGCCCACTTCAATTGGTTGAAGTTTGACCACGAAAATAGTCTAGACCCAAATACAACCGGTTGCAATGCTTTTTGCAACCGGTTGTATAAGTTTTTGCATGCCGTTACACTGTGCTTGGCCAAACGGCGCTGATCGAGCGATAACTGATTAAGAGGTTCTATAGGCAATGACCACTGGAATTGAGCAAGGGGTGTCCAAAGGGGCGCTTAAACTGTTGACCTTCATGATGTTTTTGATTTTCGCGATGACCACCGACGCGGTTGGAGTCATTATTCCAGAGGTTATTCGGGACTTTGACTTGAGTTTGACCCAGGCGGCGACATTCCACTACGGCACGATGATTGCCATCGCCATTAGTGGCGTGGGTTTGGGTTTTCTGGCCGACCGCTTTGGCCGCAAGAAAACCATTCTTCTTGGTTTAGGGCTGTTTGCTGTCGTTTGTTTTCTGTTCCCTTTCGGCGAGCATTTTACGGTGTTTTTGGTGCTTCTCATGGTCTCTGGTTTGGCGATTGGCATCTTCAAAACCGCCGCGCTGGCCTTGATTGGTGATATTTCTAACAACACGGGTGAACACACCAAAACCATGAATTTGGCAGAGGGTTTTTTTGGTGTGGGCGCCATTCTGGGGCCAGCCATTGTGACCTACCTGTTGACCGAAGGCGTCTCCTGGGTTTATCTCTATGCCATTGCCGGCGCTTGTGCCGTACTGCTAATTATTGTCGCCAGTTTTACCCGTTACCCCAGCTTGCCCAGTGTTAATACCGAGCATGTTAATTGGCGGAGTTCTTTGCATTTGATGAAAGACGCGCACGCTTTGCTGTTTTCCCTGGCCATTGCTTTATATGTGGTTGTCGAAGCGGGTGTCTACGTTTGGATGCCAACCTTGTTACTCGACTATCAAGGGTCTTCGCCCTGGATCGCGGCTTATGCGCTGTCTTTGTTTTTTGTGTTTCGGGCGGCGGGCCGGTTTTTGGCCGCGTGGATATTGAGCTTTATCGCCTGGCAAACCGCATTGTTTGTTTTTTCTGCGTGTATTTTTATCTGTTTTTTGTTGAGCGCTGTTTTGGGTATCGAAGCGGCTGTGTGGCTTTTACCGGGTTCAGGTATATTTATGTCCTTGATTTATCCCACCCTGAACTCGAAAGGTATCAGCTGTTTTCCGCAAGAAAAACATGGCGCTATTGCCGGGGTGATTTTGTTTTTCACCGCAGTGGCCGCAGCCCTGGGGCCTTTGATGATGGGGCTGGTGGGTGATTGGTTTGGACATGTGAAATTTGGATTTTATTTCGCCACCCTCAGCGCTGGAGGATTACTGCTGTTGTCCTTTTGGAACTATATAGTAGACCCTTCCCGTCTTCGCCTTGCGGCTTGTTGAGGTTGAATAGAACCTTGCTGATCTAAAACCGTTGTAGGGTTAAAGGCTAAACATTTTGTTAAAGTTTTTGCTATAACCCTATGACGGTAGTTTTTCACATGAATCGCCTCCTATCAAAAAGACCTACCTAAATAGTGTTATTCCTTCCTGACCTCCTCGGCAGTAATCTAGTTTTACGATACCCAAACCAGAAGTTGTATCGCAATAGCAGATTCGAAGTATCAATAGAATACTGACTCCCAGGAGAGACAAAAATGATGAACAAAAAAACCTTTCGGAAACAGCTGTTGTCTGTATCCATCGGTATCGCCACCCTCAGCTCGGTCAATGTTGCCTTTGGCGAATATCGCATTGAAGAAGTGGTTGTCACCGCCCAGAAGCGCGCTCAAAGCGTGAATGATATTGGTGTCTCCGCATCTGCGTTTGGCGGACAAGATATGAAAAACCTCAATATGGAAAGTGCCGTTGACTTGGGCTCCCATACACCCGGTTTATCCACGGCTAACGCGACATCAGGCGGCACTCCCATCTTTGCCATCCGCGGGATCGGCCTGGATGATTTTAGCCCCAACAATAATAGCGGTGTGGGTGTTTACACCGATGAGGTTTTTGCCAGTGCCCCCGCCTTATTGGGTGGTCAGTTGTTTGATATTGAGCGAGTTGAAGTGCTCAAGGGACCTCAAGGCACGCTTTATGGCAAAAATACAACGGGTGGTGCCATTAACTTTATCAGCAATAAACCCACTGATGAATTTGAAGGTTTTGTCGAGGCGGATTACAGCCGCTGGAGCACGGTTGAGATAACCAGTGCAATCAGTGGCGCGTTGAGTGACAGTGTTCGAGGCCGTCTGGCAATGAACTATGTTGATCAAGGCGAGGGCTGGCAGAAGGACATTAACACCGGCAATGAATATGGTAAGGCGGATTCCCACGCTATTCGTGGCTTGCTGGATTTCGACATTTCAGACACCACCACGGGTTTGCTAAAAGTCTATTACACCAAAGATGATTCAACACCTTTGTCTCCCGATGCGGAACAGCACGAGTTGTGGGGATATCCAGAACTCAACAGCCCCAAGGATCCAAGCAAAGTCACCGTGGGTGATTTGGATGTCAGCCGGGATGAAGAAGGTTATGGTGTTGCCTTAACACTGAATAAAGATTTTGACCCTTTTACGGTGACCTCTATTACCGCTTGGGACTCCTATGATCAGGCTGTTATTGATAACTACGGCGGCACCAGTGAGCGAATTACAGACTTCATTCAAGACAATGAAATAGAACAATTCTCGCAGGAGTTGCGTTTTACGGGTAATACCGATGGTGCGTTTAGTTGGATTCTGGGTTTCAATTATTCACAAGAAGTTGTGGATGCCTATGGCATCTTTGACGATTCCTTTGTGGCCTATGAAACCTTTGGCGATGTAGGCACCGATTTAATTATCGCCGACTATGAGCAAGAGACAGAATCTCTGGGTGTTTATCTTCATACCGAAACCGAATTAAATGAAGAGTGGAAACTGACAGTAGGTCTACGTTATTCGCAGGACGAACGCGCCTTTGATGGTATTGACTCCAATACTGATCTGGAAGGTTCGTTCAACGATGTGCTGAACGACTTGGATGAGTCTCACACTGAAGATGACCTGACAGGCAAAATTGGTCTGGACTGGATGCCCAACAATGATTGGTTGTTCTATGCCAATGTTGCTACGAGTTATAAGGGCGGATTATTTTACGGGGCGCCGGTTCTGGATCCCGATCCCGGTGTTGCCTGGGGTTATGTTTCTCCTGAAGAAATTACCAGCTATGAAATGGGTTTTAAAGCCACGTTGCTGGATGGCACTTTGCAAGTAAACGGTGCGGCTTTTTTGATGGATTATAAAAACCGTCAGTCTTTGATTACTTACCTGGAAGATGATTTCAGTGTGTTCCTGGGTCTGGATGTTTATGACACAACGATGATCGGTATTCCCGAGTCTGAAACGGAAGGTGCGGAGCTGGATGTGCGCTGGTTGCCGATGGAAGGTTTGGATATTCGTTTGGGTGTTGCCTATTTGAACAGTAAGGTGACGAAGGCGCCTACGACCGCAGACATGCGTGGTATTTCTGATGATTCCAGTTTGCCTTCTACTGTGGATCATATTGCTAACGATATTAGTGTGGGTCAGGTGTTGGCTCAGTCTCCTGAGTGGAGCTATAACGGGCTTGTGGCTTATGAGTGGAATGTGAGTGATGAGTGGATTGCTCGGGCTCAACTCAGTGCCAGCTGGACAGATGAGCAGTTTGCGGCGCTGGGTGATCCCAATACGGGTTATGGGGCGGTGGGTAGCCTGGATGCGATGGTGTCGTTGAGTGATGCTGATGATGTTTGGTCTGTTGTGCTTTGGGGGAAGAACCTGGAGGATAATGATGCGGAGACTTATGCGTTTACGGGGTTTGCGGGGCGTGTGGTTTATCGTCAGATGACGACGAGTTATGGGATGACTGTTAATTATAATTTCTAGTTTTCTGTTTAGGTAAGGCTTTTGGGTCTTGCTCTGAAAAGCCTCTGTTGACTCTTGGGTGAGTTGATGGGGGCTTTTTTTTGGCTGGTGGATGATGGGATCGAGGAGAGTTTAGAAAAGATGGTGGCGGCCGGAGCGGGGTAAACC
>CAJWCA010000233.1 GCA_913020395.1 uncultured Cellvibrionales bacterium
TATCTGGTCTGACTAAACTATTTTGTAATTGTAAATTGTAAGGTGGGTCTGCAAAAATTATATCAAATGTTTCATCAGGAATTTTTTTTAATTCTATTATTATATTTTCTACTTTTATTTTAATATTAAATGATTCTTTTAAATTATTTTGATATTTTGATAATAAAGTACTACAATTATCATATAATCTTTTTGGGTTGTTTTTAATAGAATAAACCTCATTTTCCCAATCTTTTTCTATTTTTTTACATTTTCCAGCATGCTTTTCAAGAAGTGCCCGGTGTAGGACTTCTTAACTTTGGCGACTTGCTCTGCTGTGCCTTTGGCGATAATCATTCCGCCGCCGCTGCCACCTTCGGGGCCCATGTCGATAACCCAATCGGATTCAGCAATAACATCCAGGTTGTGCTCAATCACCAGAACGGAATTACCGCTGTCGACCAGGCGATGCAAGACACGCAAGAGTTTTTCTACATCCGCCATGTGCAGGCCTACGGTGGGTTCATCAAGCACATATAAGGTGTGCTGTTTAACCAGAGCGCCAGGTTTCGCTTTGGCCAACTCCGTTACCAGTTTAATTCGCTGGGCCTCCCCTCCACTCAGGGTTGGGCTCTGCTGACCCAGTGTTAAGTAACCCAAGCCAACATCCTGCAATAACTGCAAAGTATGATGAACGGAGCTAATGGCCGAGAAAAACTCAGTGGCCTCCTCTACATTCATACTCAACACCTCACCAATGTGTTTGTCTTTATAACGCACAGACAGCGTTTCTTCGTTAAAACGCCAACCTCTACACTCCTCGCAATCCACCCTCACATCAGGCAGAAAGTTCATTTCTACTTTTACCATACCGTGCCCGCCACACGCGGCGCAGCGCCCGGCACCGGTGTTAAAAGAGAATCGTGCTGGTGTGTAGCCGCGCAATCTTGCATCGACCGTACCGGCAAATAGTTTTCGTATGCTGTCCCAGATACCCAGATAAGTCGCAGGGCAAGAACGAGTTGTTTTACCAATTGGGGTTTGATCAACTTCCAGTATTCGAGTGACTGACTCCCAACCTTCTATCTGTTCACAACCTTGCCAATGCTGCTTCTTTCTGTTGTTTTTCTTAGCCTGTTTCAGATTGATTTTTTGGCGTAGGTTTTTATATAGTATCGAGCGAATCAAGGTGCTCTTGCCGCTGCCACTGACGCCACTCACCCCAACTAACTGACGCAGTGGAATGGCAACATCTAGATCATTGAGGTTGTTTTCATAAGCGCCCTTTATTAGTAGCTTTTCCCGTTCATGCTGGTTGCGAAGTTCGCTATTGCGCAAGTCTTGCATTGGGTGGCGCAGTGGTTTGGCCATAAACTGCCCGGTGACAGAATCTTTGTTCTTTTTCAACTGAGCGAGTGTCCCGTGGGCCACCACTTCCCCCCCGTGAATGCCCGCTCGCGGCCCCATATCAATGAGGTGATCCGCCTCTCGTATTGTATCTTCGTCATGCTCCACCACTAAAACGGTGTTACCCTGGGTCTGCAAATCTCGCAGGGTTGAAATCAACCGGCGGTTGTCCCGAGTATGCAAACCAATCGTGGGTTCATCCAGAATGTAACAAACACCCTGCAGATTAGAGCCCAATTGAGACGCAAGACGAATACGTTGAGCTTCACCTCCACTTAGGGTGGGCGCCGCACGATCCAAGGTTAAATAGTTCAAGCCAACCTTTTGCAGAAAGCTCAACCTCCCCTTTAACTCAACAAGAAGATCCCGGGCAATTGCCTGCTCCTTTGTTTTGAGTGATAACTTGTTCACCCAAAGTGCCGCACCATCGACAGACAGAGCTGCCAGCTCAGCAATAGAACGCCCTCGAAAATTGACAGCCAGCGCCATTTCGTTCAATCGCTGACCCTCACATTGTCGGCAACTTATCTCGAGATTTTCACCCGCTCCGTTGTCACCATCAGGTTTCTTCTCAAGCCACTGATCCTCTTCACCACTTTGCTCTTCATCGAAGTCCACTATTTCCTGACCGGTGCCAAAACAGCTGTTACACCAACCGTGTTTGGAGTTATAGGAAAACAATCGGGGATCCAGCTCATCAAATCCACAACCACAACTTGGGCAGGCTCTCTCTGTTGAAAACAAAACCTCTTTGTGGCGTTTACCGCCTGCTTTTCCGGGACCATCAAGTGGAGCAACAATTACAACGCCGTTGCCAACATTCAGGGCCTGCTGCAAAGCTTGCTGCAGTTGAGTTTCCTGGCGGGCGTTAATCTGAAGCTCGGCCATAGGCAATTCAATATCGTGTTCTTTGTAACGGTCCAAAACCGGCCACTCGCCAGTTGGCAAATATTCACCGTCAACACGCAGTTCACTATAGCCTTTTCCATCCGCCCACTTTGCCAGTTCTTTGTAGATTCCCTTTCTGGCGACCACCATGGGGGCCAGCAATTTCACCCGGGCACCGCGATAGTCCTTTTGAATCCGTGCCAGAATCACCTCCATGCTTTGGGGTTCAATCGCCACGTCACAATCAGGACAGTGTTGAGTGCCCAGTTTCACGTATAACAAACGCAGATAGTGATAAATTTCTGTCATGGTCGCCACGGTACTTTTGCGCCCGCCTCTACTGGTGCGCTGTTCAATGGCAACCGTGGGCGGTATTCCGTGTATGGCATCCACATCGGGTCGAGACGCCGGCTGCACAAACTGACGGGCGTAAGCGTTAAGCGATTCCAGGTAACGCCGCTGCCCCTCTCCAAAGACAATATCGAAAGCCACAGTGCTTTTACCACTGCCACTCACCCCCGAGATCACGGTGAACTTGTCGCGGGGAATCGAGATATCAACCTGTTTTAGATTGTGCTCGCGGGCGTGGTGAATTTGTATCACTCGATCGGCCGCTTTCAGCTTGGGTTTCTTCGATGGGTTGAGTTCCGGTTTTGAACCCAGATTTTTTGTATAACTGCGCAATGCCAGAGCCGTATGGGAATCATTATTGCTCAACACATCCTCTGGACGCCCTTCAGCGATCAGCTGCCCACCTTCGTTGCCGCCTTCGGGGCCAATATCAATCAACCAGTCAGCAGCCTTTATGACATCCAGGTTATGTTCGATCACCAACAGAGAGTGCCCGGCAGCAATTAGCTGCCTGAATGCCAACATCAGCGTTGCAATATCATCAAAGTGTAAACCCGTTGTGGGTTCATCAAAAAGAAACAAAATACCTTGTTGCTGTGTTTTGGTTTTACTGCGCCGCACGGCGGTTTCAGCCAGGTGCCCTGCCAGTTTTAAACGCTGGGCCTCACCGCCACTTAAGGTGGGCACGGCCTGCCCTAGTTGTACATATGACAAACCAACATCCGACAGCGCCTGCAGGCGGCTCAAAACCTCTGGTTCAGCCTCAAAAAATACCATTGCTTCTGCAACGGTCAGTGCCAGAACATCTGCAATTGACAGGGCCTGTGGGTCTTGTGAGTCACCGCCCTTGGCCAGCAGTTTAATCTGCAGAATTTCATGCCGATAACGCTTGCCATCGCAATCCGTACAGCGCAGATAAACATCACTGAGAAATTGCATTTCAACATGTTCAAAACCATTGCCCGAGCAGGTTGGGCAGCGCCCGTTACCGGAGTTAAAACTGAAGGTGCCCGGCGTATAACCTCGAGCCTTCGCCTCGTGGTGGGCGACAAACAGATTCCGAATGGCATTAAATGCCCCCACATAGGTGGCCGGAATGGACCGCGTTGTTTTACCGATTGGACTCTGATCGACCAGTACTACGTCATCAATCAAGGCATGCCCACGCAAGGCGTCGTGCTCACCCGGGTATTCCCCGCCCTTGCCTTTTTGACGACAAAGCCCTGTATATAAAATGTCGCGCATTAGTGTCGACTTTCCAGAACCGCTCACCCCGGTTAAACAAACCAGTTGATTCAAGGGCACATTAACCGATACATTTTTAAGGTTGTGCTGGCGAGCGCCCACAATCTCAATACAATCGGCAGTGACTGAATCAGCCGCAGAAACATTTTCAGAAGAGACCGGTGGTGTAACGGCCTTAGTGCCATTTAAATACTGTGCGGTCAGTGAATTTTTTCGTTTCAGCAATTGCGCAGGCGTGCCAAAGAAACTGATCTCTCCACCTTGTTTACCTGGCCCGGGGCCAATATCCAAAATTCTGTCTGCCGCTAACATCACCTGCGGATCATGTTCCACCACAAGCAGTGTATTACCGGCATCACGCAGACGATGTAATACCTTCACGAGGCGATCAATATCACGCGGGTGCAGGCCGATACTGGGCTCGTCCAATACGAAGAGAGTATTGACCAGAGAAGTGCCAAGCGCTGTGGTCAGGTTAATGCGCTGAACCTCGCCGCCACTTAAGGTGCGCGACTGTCGATCCAGTGTTAAATACCCCAGCCCTACTTCCAGCAGATAGTTCAGCCGTGAACGAACTTCTGTCAACAACAATTGGGCCGCTTCATTCAGCTCGCCCGGCAGTTGCACCTGCTCAAAAAAGCTGGCGCACTGGGCCAACGGCAACTGCATTAGATCCGTAATCGTTAGACCCGGAATCTGTTCAAAAACGGTCTCCTGCAGATTATTGCCGGGCGGTACAAAACGCGCGGCGCCAGCCAGGCCCATCTGTGCTTCCTGCAGATTACCAAGGCGCCACCACAACGCTTCCGTTTTCAGTCGTGCGCCTTTGCAACTTAGACAAGGAGTGTAGGAACGGTACTTGGAGAGCAGCACCCTAATATGCATTTTGTAGGATTTCCTTTCCAGCCAGTCAAAAAAACCACGCACACCAAACCACTTCCCGTCTTCCCAACGCCCCTCGCCCTCCAGAACCCAGCGCTGATGTTTTTTACTCAGTTGTTTCCACGGTTTATCCAGTGGTACCTTTTTTCGCCTGGCCTGGCGAAGCAGTTCTTGTTGTATCTCGGCATTGCTCGGGGTTTGAAACGGTTTAATAGCGCCCTCTTTCAAAGACAGGCGCTCATCCGGAATCACCAGGCCAAAATCCACTCCAATGATGCGACCAAAACCCCGGCAATCTGTACAGGCACCAATGGGTGAATTAAAAGAGAATAAACCCGGGCTGGCTTCACCGTGATCGATATCGCAGTGAGCACAATGATGATGGGAAGAATAACGCAAGGCCGTGCCTGCCTCTCGGTTTTCGTCAAGCGGGTAGACAAGCACTCGCCCACCACCGTGATGAAGCGCGGCTTCAATCGCCTCTGTCAGTCGGCCACGATTTTTTTCAACGAGTTTCAAGCGATCCTGCACCACCTCTACCCGCTCCCGGGAGCGTTGGTGAACCCGAACATAACCCTGCTGATTTAAGAGTTGAAGCACTTCATCGTCGCTGAAATTATGCGGAACTGCGATGGGTAAGCAGACCATCAGTGGTGTATCGGCGGGCAGCTCTCGATAGAGTGCCTCTACAATACTCAGGGGAGAATCGCTGTGCACATCGCGCCCACAACCGTGGCAATAGAGTTCAGAAAGCCGGGCAAACAGAAGTTTTAAGTAGTCGTTCAGCTCCGTCATGGTGCCCACGGTGGAACGCGAGGTGCGCACAGGGTTGCTCTGATCGATTGCAATCGCAGGCGGGATGCCCTGAATGCTGTCTACCGCCGGCTTGTCCATGCGGTCCAGGAATTGCCGGGCATAGGCCGAAAAGGTCTCGACATAGCGCCGCTGCCCCTCGGCATAGATCGTATCAAATGCCAAGGTCGATTTACCTGAACCGCTCACCCCGGTCACCACTATCAGCTCATTAGTGGGCAATTCAAGGTCAAGGTTTTTCAGATTGTTCTGGCGGGCGCCTTTGATGATTATGGATTCTTTGCTCATGTCTGCTCGGCTTATTAGTGACTGGCGTTTGCTCTGAGACCGCTCAGATCCGGCCAAAATATAGGCCTTAAATACTACTGTATGTTTATACAGATAACAATAATTCGTTTGCCCCCGGTCTGACAGGGTGATCTAATCAG
The DNA here is from genome assembly GCA_913020395.1 of uncultured Cellvibrionales bacterium. Lineage (GTDB taxonomy): Bacteria > Pseudomonadota > Gammaproteobacteria > Pseudomonadales > Cellvibrionaceae > CAJWCA01. The sequence continues at coordinate 5,994 of CAJWCA010000233.1, forward strand.
TAGCAGGGTCAATGTGAAGAGGAGCCGGGCGCGTGGTTAAACGTTACGAACTGGGGTTCGCCACTTACGAGATTCACAGCAACTACATCATAGGAGAGGTTGCCGAGGGCGTGAATTATGGGATTGAGGAGATTTCTCAAATCCAGGAATTAATTAAAAATACATTTCCCGGCTATTTTGGCTACATCTCCAACCGTCTTCATGACTATTCTGTCGACCCTAAAATGTGGTCTTTCAGTTTCCAGATTCCAGGGCTATCCGTTTACGCCATTGTTGTTGATGATCGTAAACCCCCTGAACTACTGGAGCTGGAGCTGTCTTTCTTTGAATACTTTGAATTACCTGAAGATTTTCAGTTAAAGGTGTTTACCGAGTTAGATAAAGCCATCACATGGACTAAAACCACTCTGGCGTCTTTGGAGTCGGCCTCCGAAGAATCGGAGAATAAGCAAGACCACACATAACAAACGCAGAAGTTTTTACACGCCCCTGGCGCTCCCTCCTCACAACACGTTTGGTCGTATCATCCCCTTGGGGTCCAGCAGCGATTCTGCCTCGGCGCCGCTTAACAGCTGCTGTTCAAGCACCAGTGCCCTGACACTTTTGCCACTTTCAAGCGCCTGCGTTGCCAACTGACTAGTAGCCTGGTATCCGAGCCGGTTGTTTAACGCCGTGACCACGCCGATACTCTGCTCGACCCAGTGCCGACATTGACCTTCGTTCACAGTGATGTCTCGCACACACAGCCTTTCCAGCAAATCCACTCCGGAGGTTAGCAGCCTTGTCGACTCCAGCACATTGTAAGTGATCACCGGCTCCATCACGTTGAGCTCTAGTTGACCTGCCTCGGCAGCCATGGTGACCGTGACATCGTTGCCGATTATTTGAAACGCAATTTGATTAACCGCTTCTGGAATAACCGGGTTAACTTTGCCGGGCATTATTGAGGAGCCAGGTTGGCGGGCCGGCAGGTTAATTTCGTTAAATCCGCCACGTGGACCACTACTCATCAGTCGCAGATCATTACAAATGCGTGAGAGTTTTGTGGCCGTGCGTTTCAAGGAGCTGGAGAATGCGACAAACGCACCCATATCAGACGTTGCCTCAATCAGGTCTGCCGCCATGACCATGGGTTTCTCGCTGAGCTGAGCCAAGTGATCAATCGCCAGAGCCGCGTACTTTTTATGTGTATTGATCCCTGTACCCACGGCAGTGCCGCCCAGGTTTATTTCATAAAACAACGCGGCCTCTCGCTGAATTCTTTGCCCTTCTTCCTTCAACGTTGTGTAGTATGCGTGAAACGTTTGCCCCATGGTCACCGGCACGGCGTCCTGTAGCTGAGTGCGGCCGAGTTTTATGACGTCATAGAACTGGTCAGATTTGTACTTCAATGTGATACAAA